>CAYXFW010000013.1:0-19028 GCA_964464305.1 uncultured Verrucomicrobiota bacterium | reverse complement strand
CTCTCCCACCGGCCGTGGTATGTCGCGGCGCTGGTCAGTTGGGGCATCGCCCTGTTCGAGTACCTGCTCCAGGTGCCGGCGAACCGCATCGGGCACCAGACGATGAACATCGGGCAACTGAAGATCCTCCAGGAGGCGATCACCCTGGCGGTGTTCGTCCCATTCTCCATCTTCTTCCTTCGGGAGCCGATCCGGTCCGACTATGTCTGGGCGGGGCTGTGCATCCTGGGCGCCGTCTTCTTCATCTTCCGCGCCCGGCTGATGGGCGGCTGACGGGGGCGCGACGCGTTTTTGGCTTGGCACGCGGCGGGAAAAGCGTACATGAACCCCATGAATCCGCGCGACCCCGCCGTCCGGCGCCGACTTCCGGCCGATTCCCTCACCCGGGCCATCATTCTGGCGGCCGCGGCACATGCGCACGACCGCGGGCCGGGCGGCGACCCGAAGCTGCTGCACGTGTTGCGCGTGATGATGCAGGTGGACGACAAGACGGAGCGGGTTGCGGCGGCGCTGCACGACGTGGTGGAGGAGGGGGCGGCGACCCTGTCCGATCTGCAGCGGGCGGGATTTTCGGCGAGGGTGATCCGGCTGGTGGACCTGATGACGAGGCGCGACGGCGAGGACTATGCCGATTACATCCGCCGCCTCTGTCCGGACGCGGCTGCGCGGCGGATCAAGCTGGCCGACCTTGCGGACAACACGGGCGTCCGGCGGGCCCTGAAACGGAGAAACGCGAGGGATCGCGAAAAACTGGTCCGATTCGCACGGGCGCGGCGGATGATTCTTGCGTACGAGCGGGCGCTCCGGAAGAGGCCCGCGGCTAGGGGATCCAGCGGAGGCCTGCGCCAACGACGACGGCGCTGAAATCGTTCGCGATCTCCTCGAAGAGCCAGTTGTCGCCGCCGCCCATGTCCATCTGGTAGCCGCCGGCGACGAACCACTCGACGTGGCGGCCGATGGCGCCGCCCAATTCGAGGCCCGCGACGCCGACCATGCGGCTGTCGAACGGGATCTCCGTCTCGAGATAGGTGTGCTGGTCGAACATGTTCTGGTAGCTGTAGGCCATCACGGCGTCGCTGGAAATCATCAGGTACCGGAGGCCGAGTTCCGCGGTGAGCCGGAATGCATCCTTCGACACCGGCCGGCGCAACAGGAGGGAGGCGCCGAGCGGGGTGATCGAGGCGGAGCCGGTCACGGACGGATGCGTTTCGTGACTGGGGTCGATGATGTACTGCGTGTCCTTGAGCGTCCACGACTGCATGCCGCCGGCAACGGCGAAGCCGAAGAACTCGGTCAGCCAGTGCCGCCACTGGATCTCGCCGCCGACTGCCTCGCTCCAGTAGGAATCCGCGGGAAGCAACATCTGACCGGAGACGGAAAACCCGTCCGCTCCGCTCTTCTCGTGGTGCAGGGCGTCCAGTTCGGCCGTCATCCGCGCCAGTTCGGCGTCCACGGTCGCCTTGCCGCCGGCAGGGACCGGATCGGTCAGCCGCCGCGGTTCCGCGAACCCATTGGTGGTCGCGGCGGGGGCCGCGGCCGCCGGCGGATTCGTGACTGCCGCGACGGGCTCCGGCTTGGAAAGGAGGGGAGCGGGGACCTCGGGCGCCGCCGCCCGAACGAGCCCCGCGGTCAGGCAAAGCCCGGCCCACGCGCAAAGAAGTGATTTCATGCCGCCCACGGTAGCACAGCCGCCCCGGGAATCAACTCGCTTGCCCGCACAGTGGAGCGGCAGGCGGAGAGCGACGGGCTCTATCCGGACGCTGAGCGGGGCGCCGTCGCCTTCGGAGCCCACTGATCCGTGCGATCCGTGGTCCGCCAGGACGTGGCACAAAGCGGATCCCGGAAGTTTCGACCACGGATTTCACGGATCACACGGATGATGAACATGTTGGCACGTCGATACCCGATGGGCGCGGGGTTGTCTTTCCTCCCCCCGCCGACTCCGTGCTCTCCGTGTCATCCGTGGTTGAATAGGATCTTGCCGGTGAACGCAACGGAGCGCGCCGGTCCGTCTGGCCCGGGCGCGCCCCGCGACGATACTCCGCCCTGGCGCCGGTCAAACGGCGGCGGTCTTGAGGACGGCGCCGACGAAGACGAGCACGAAGAGGGCGATGGTTTCGATGATGCCGAGGACCATCAGGTAGTTGCCGAAGCCCTTGCCCGTTTCGGCCATCGCATCGGAGGCCGCCGCGCCGGCGACGCCCTGCCACCAGGCCGAGGCGCCGATCGCCAGGCCGCCGAAGATGCCGGCGCCGAGCATGGCGCCCCAGTTGGCGAAGCCAGCGGCGTTGCAGAGCGCCACCATCTGGTTCATCAGGATCATCCCGTAGATCGTCTGCGACATCGGCGCGCCGACGAACACGAAGAGAATGAAGGGGGCCGCCTTGTTCTGTGCGAAGCACTTTTTCCACGCGCCGATCGCGGCGGGGCCCGCCGCGCCCGTTCCGAGCGCCGAACCCGCCGCCGCCAGACCGAACACCGCCGCCGCGCCCAGTTTGCCGAGGGTCACCATCGTTGTCGCATCCATCGCCGTGCTCCTTTCAACTGCCGTTACGCCTCCGGCCCGCCCGCGTCCCGGGACCGCCGGAACGGATGATACGGGACGCCGGTCCATTGCAGGCCGATGTGGCCTGAAAACTCGAGGGTGTTGAGACGCACCCCGTGCACCATCACACCCATCAGCGCGAGGACGATATTGAGCGCATGGGCGAGGAAGAGAAAGACCGCCGCGACCAGCCCCGTCGCCCACGAGCCGAACATCGGGGCGAGCATCGTGTTGAAACTGTTGGCGACGGCGAAGGATGCGGTGCCGACGGCGAAGAGGCGGATGTACGACACCACGTCGACGAAGTTGCTGACGAGATTCAGCGGAAGCATGGCGTGGTTGAACCACTCGGCCTTGAGCAGGCGGATCGGCGTCATGAAGAGGACAATCAGCACGACGCCGATGAGGAAGACGGGACCCATGAGCGACGGGAACTCGTCGCCGAGAACCATCTTGTTGGCGTAGAAGAACATCGTCCACGTCGTACACAGCCAGCCGAGCTGCGCGAGAGACTGCAGGCTGCGGCCCATCCGGACGATGTTCCAGAGGTGCGCCAGCGACAGGTGGACGACGGCGATGATGAAGCAGAGGCGCTTCACGTTCTCCTCGTTCTCCAGCCAGGTGATGGTCAGCGGCCACGACGCCGGATGGATGCCGAAGAAGACGCCCGTGATGACGCCCCAGGCGATCGTTGCAACGGCCATGGTGTCGATCAGGTTGAACAGTTTTCGCGGCGCGGTGCGGTACTTGCGCCGGGCCCAGAGACTGGCGCCCAGGAATAGCGCGCCGTAGCCCGCATCGCCGACGAGCATGGCGAAGAAGAGGCCGAAGAAGACCAGGAACATCGCGCCGATGTCGAGTTCGCGGTAGCCGGGAAGGATGCCGATGAATTTCATCAGCGGTTCGATCGGCCGGACCCATGCCGGGCTGCGAATGAGCGTGGGAACGGCGTCCCCTTCGCCGGGCACATCGTCGATCACGCCCCAGCCGCACTTCGCGGCGGCCTCGTGGATGCAGCCGACATCCTCGGTCGGGCAGAACCCGCGGAGGTAGACGATGCGAGACGTGGCTTCGCCCATGTCGGCGCGGGCCTCGGCCAGGTGCAGCCGGTCCTCCGCTTCCGCGGTCACGGCCGCCACGGACGGCCGGTCGCCGGCGTAGGTTTCCGCCTCGGCCTCCAAGGCGGCCGTTCGGCGCTCAAGTTCGGTCAGGCGCATGCCGATGGCGGACAACGACAGGGCGGGCAGGCGGACTTCCTGTGCCGGAAGCTTCGGAGCCTCGCCGCGATGAACAAGCGAGAAGTAGACCGCGTGCTTCGTGCGGCTGAGCTCGGTCAGGATTGCGCCTTCGGGGGCGGTGACGGGCTCCTTCGGGCTGCCCTGGTAGAGGCGGACGAACACACCCTTCGACGCCAGGGCCTTCACGGCGGCCGGCTCGAAGTCGCCGAACGGGAGGATCCGCTGCCGCTCCGCGCACAGACTTTCGGTCTCGTCGGCGATCTCCTTGCGCTCATGGACGATCCGCCACATCGCCTGGACGACATCGGCCGGGCTCCGGCCTGACGGTACGGACCGGCCGGTTGACGGCATCACCTCCAGGGCGCGATTGACGTGGTCGAAGTCCTTGCGGGCCGCCTCCACGTCGTCGGTCTCGGCCGTGCGGACGGCCTCGACGTGCACGACGCCGATCTCCCGCAGATACTCCAGCGCCGCATCCCGGTCGTTCTCCAGGACGAGCACCGTCAATCTTTTCATCGGCACGATCATAAGAAGCTCAACGCGAAGGTCGCCAAGATCACAGCGTAAATCGACTCGATCAGCCCGGGCCCTTTCAGGCGATGGACCTCGATCGCGGCGCCGATCACGTCGCCACTCAACCGATCCGCTCTTTCGTAATCCGGGTGCATTCCTTCCAACCCTTTGCGTTCTTCGCGTCCTTCGCGTTGAAACGCCTAGGCCGCGGTGCCTTTCTCGACAGATTTGCCCTTGGCGATCTTGGAACGGGCGACCTCGGCGGTCATCTGGTCGCCGAGGAAGATCCGGATCACGCGGATGTTGTCCTTGGCCTCCGGGATCTTGACCTTTTCGAAGAGGTTCACGCGCTGCGTAGTCGTGCGGAGCTCGTCGGTCAGCCGGCGGAGCTGCTCCTCGATGACCTCGCGTTCGGCGCGCAGGCGGGCGAGGGATTCGAGCATGGACAGGCCGTCGTCGGTCCAGGCGGGCGTGGCGAAGAGATCGGGGATGCCGCGTTCGAAATCGATGCCCTCGAAGACGGGAATGGCGACGCCGGCGATGTTGCCGAGCGAGCGGCGCACCGAACCGATCTTGAGCAGGGCGTCGAGGTCCAGCGGTTCGGCGAAGAGCTTTACCCAGGCCGCGAGCTGTGCCCGCGCGGTCTTCTCCTCGGCCCGCTTGGCCTCGACCTTCGCCTCGAGCCCGCGCACCTCGAGCTGCAGTTGCTGTTTCTTCAGCAGCAATGTCGGCAGGTAGCGCTGGAAGCGTTTCAGCGCGTCCCGCTGGGCCTTCAGCTCGTTCTTCGTATGTTTGATCTTCGCCATGGTGGGAAAGGAGGTGTCAGGTGTCAGGCGTCAGGGAGGAAGAATGAGTATGGAGCCGCAGAGACGCAGCAACGTCGCGGAGACCGGGAGACCCGAGGATCCCCGCGGCGGCCAGTCCGTCCTGACACCTGAAACCTGACACCAGACACCTCTCCTATGCTGGGACGGCCTTCTTCGGCCAGAACTTCTCCGTGAGCTTGCTCGGGATGCCGGTCTCCTCGGGGGCGAAGCAATCGGCCAGGATCTGCCAGCCGAGGTCGAGCGCCTGCTCGAGCGGGATGTTGACGCTCAGGTCCATCATTTCCGCCTCGAACCGCTCGCCGTACTTCAGAAGGTTACGGTCCCACGCGCTCATGCGGAACCCCATCGACTGCTTTTCGAGGGTTTCCTTGTACGACGCGTAGAGCTGGATCATCGTGTTCATGATGGTCCGGTGGTCCTCGCGCGTCTTGGAGTTCACGAGTTGCTTGAGCCGGCTCAACGAGCCGAAGGGCTCGATGCGGCCGTTGCGAAGGTAGAACTGCCCCTCGGTGATGTAGCCGGTGTTGTCCGGCACGGGATGGGTCACGTCGTCGCCCGGCATCGTCGTGGCGGCGAGGATGGTGATGGAGCCGGCGGTGTCGAAGTCGACGGCCTTCTCGTAGCGCGCGGCGAGCTGGCTGTAGAGGTCGCCGGGGTAGCCGCGGTTCGACGGGATCTGCTCCATCGTGATCGCGATTTCCTTCATCGAGTCGGCGAAGTTCGTCATGTCGGTCAGCAGGACCAGCACCCGCTTGTTCTGCAGCGCGAACTGCTCGGCGACGGCGAGGCAGATGTCCGGGACGAGCAGGCACTCCACCGTCGGGTCGGCGGCGGTGTGGATGAAGAGGATCGAACGGGACAGGGCGCCCTCCTTCTCCAGCGTGTCGCGGAAGAA
The DNA here is from genome assembly GCA_964464305.1 of uncultured Verrucomicrobiota bacterium. GTDB lineage: Bacteria > Verrucomicrobiota > Kiritimatiellia > PWTM01 > PWTM01 > VGWF01. Next base: position 13,010 of record CAYXFW010000013.1, on the reverse strand, counting down.
GAGGTAGTCGTCGTGCTTGAGACCCATGCCGCCGAGGATGATCAGGTCGACCTCGGCTTGCAGCGCGATGCGGGCCAGCAGCGGGTTGTAGGGCTCGCCCGCGACGGAGAAGATCGGCAGCTTCTGCGACTCGACCAGCGTGTTGAACACGTCGATCATGGGGATGCCGGTGCGGACCATGTTGCGCGGGATGATGCGCTTGGCCGGGTTCACCGACGGGCCGCCGATCTCGATCGGGTTCTCGTGGATGGCCGGGCCCAGGTCGCGCGGCACGCCGCTGCCGGTGAAGATGCGGCCCATCAGCGACTCGGAGAACGGAATCTGCATCGTGTGGCCGAGGAAGCGGATCTGGGAGTCCGTCGACACGCCGCGGCCGCCGGCGAAGACCTGGAGGTCGACGCGGCCGCCCTCGAGGCGGATGACCTGTGCGAGCGACGTGCCCTGGCGCGAGGTGACCTGCGCGAGTTCGCGGTAGGTGACGCCGGTCGCCAGCACCGTGATGACGTTGCCGGCGATGCGCTCGATGCGGTGATACACCCTATGCATAGTCCGTCACCTCCGCGACCATCTTCTCGATTCGCGTCTCGATCGCGCGGAACTCGCCGGACGCCTGCTCGGCGCGGTTCCAGTCCTTGGTTGCCTGCGTCAGCCGTTGGAAGAACTTGCGCGCATCGTCCTTCGCCCCGAACGCCATCTTCGTCTTCAGGATCTTCACGATCCGCTCGAACACGTACATCTGGCGGTCGGCCGGCGTGGCGGCGTCCACGGCGTGATAGGCGTCCTGCTGCAGATAAACGGCGTCGACGTACTCGGCCTTGAGGTAGACGGCGAAATCGTCGATCGACGTGCCCTCCTCGCCGACGACCTTCATCATCTGGCTGACGTCGTTGCCCTGGATCAGGACGCGGCGGGCGAGGGCGACCTGGTCCGCCGGGACGACGCCGTCGTACTTGCTCCACGATTCCAGGGGGTGGATCGCCGGGTAGCGGCGCTGGTCGGACCGTTCGCGCGAGAGGCCGTGGAAGGCGCCGACGACCTTGAGGGTGCTTTGCGTGACCGGCTCCTCGAAGTTGCCGCCGGCCGGGCTGACCGTGCCGCCGATCGTCACGGAGCCGAACGAGCCGTCCTTCAGACGCACGATCCCGCCGCGCTCGTAGAACGAGGCGATCACGGATTCGAGATAGGCCGGGAAGGCCTCCTCGCCCGGGATTTCCTCGAGGCGACCGGACATCTCGCGCAGGGCCTGCGCCCAACGCGAGGTCGAGTCCGCCAACAGCAGCACGTTGAGGCCCATCTGGCGGTAATACTCGGCGATCGTCACGGCGGTGTAGACCGAGGCTTCGCGCGCGGCGACGGGCATGGAGCTGGTATTGCAGATGATGAGCGTGCGCTCCATCAGGCTCTTGCCGGTGCGCGGGTCGGTCAGCTCGGGGAACTCGCGGAGCGTCTCGACGACCTCGCCGGCGCGCTCGCCGCAGGCGGCGACGATCACGATATCGACGTCGGCGTAGCGGCTCGTGATCTGCTGCAACACGGTCTTGCCGGCGCCGAAGGGGCCGGGGATGCAGTAAGTGCCGCCGCGGGCGACCGGGAAGAAGGTGTCGACGATGCGGACCTTCGTGGCCAGCGGCTCGGTCGGGCGCAGACGCTCGGCGTAGGCGCGGATCGGGATCTTCACGGGCCAGCGCTGCATCATGCACACGGCGTGCAGGACGCCGTCGGCATCGCGAAGCTTCGCAACGACCTGCCCGACCGTGTACGCGCCGGCGGGGGAGATTTCCTCGACCGTCAGGGTTCCGCGCAGGCCGAAGGGGACCATGATGCGGTGATGGAAGATGCCCTCGGGCACGGTGCCGAGCGTCTCGCCCGCGGTGAGGGACTGTCCGGCCTTCGCCGCCGGCGTGAACGCCCACTTCGCGTCGCGGGGCAGCGCGTCGAGATAGCGTCCGCGCTGCAGAAAAAAGCCGAACTCCTCGGCCAGTTTCGGCAGCGGATTCTGGAGGCCGTCGAAAATCTGCGTCAGGAGGCCCGGGCCGAGCTCGACGGAGAGCAGCTCGCCGGTGAAATCGACGCGGTCGCCCTCCTTGAGCCCCGTCGTGTCCTCGAAGACCTGCAGTTCCGCGTAGCGGCCGCGGATGCGGATCACCTCGGCCTTGAGCCGGCTTTCGCCGAGCACCGCGTAGGCGACCTCGTTCTGGACGATCGGCTTCTCAAACTCCACCGTGAGGAGGTTGCCGTTGACGCCCACGATCTTGCCGATATTTTCGCTCATGGTTTCGTTCCCGCTTCCGCGCTGGCCGCGCCGACGAAGTCCTCGACCCGCTGAATGCCCGCGTCCTCGGCGAGCCCCGCCCAGCGCTCCGCGATGCCCAGCCTCACTGCAAACGACAGCACCGCCTCCACCCCGAAGGGCGTGAACCGGGAGAGATCCTCGGCGGTCCGCCAGCGGCAGCGATCCAGCTCCAGCTCGCGTTCGAGCGGGTTGGGCTTCGAAAAGGCGTCCGAGACCGCCTTGGCCACGCTCATGTCCCAGCCCGCATGATCGTGCAGGTACGGGCGCGCTTCCAGCCCCAGATGCGCCGCTCGGGCGCGGACAACGCCGTTGCGGAGTTGGGTCTCCCGCGCCTGCCATTCGGCGACGAACCGGCAGCCGGGCGCGGGCACGCCGGCGATCAGGGCGTCCAGGAACGCCAGATCCGCGCGGGACAGCACCCCCTCGCACCGCGCCCGGAACTCCGCGACGCCGTAGGGCGGCGGGACGCCGAACACGAGCGTCGGAAGGCTGGCCGCGAGGTAGGTGTAGGTCACGTCCGCTCCGTCCCTCAGGACTTGACGCCTTCGCTGTCGCCGGCCCCGCGGGCGGCGCGGTGAACGATCTCCGCCAGATGCGGCCGCAGGAAATTGCAGAGAGCCTCGGCGATCGCAGGCTTGGTGAACTCGTGGTAAATCTGGCCGTCCTTGAGCGAAACCCGGAATCCGCCGGGGATTCCGCTCTCCGCCCGGATGGTGAGGCCCTGCACGAGGTGCTGGCGATACTGGTCCGCGAAGTACTGGACGATCTGCGCCTGGTCCTTCCCGTCGATCAGGAACTCGATCCGGCTTTCGGCCCCGCCGCGCTCGCAATAGCACTGCGCGATCTTGAGCATCATCTGTTTCAGGGTCTCGGAATCCATCGCGCCCGTGACCGCCTCGCCGACGATGTCCTCGAGAATGTTCTCGATGCCCTGGCCGACCGTGATCAGGAGGTCGCGGGCGGATTGCTCCAGCGTGCGCTGGCTGCGCTCGACGAAGACCACGGAATCCTTCTCCGCCTTTTCCAGAATCGCCTTGGCCTTCGCCTCGGCATCCTTGACCGCCGCGGCGGCCTTTTCCTTCGCCAGGGCGACAATCTGCGCCGCATCCTTCCCGGCCTTGTCAACGGCTTCCTTCTGGATGCGTTCGATCAGGTGTTTCAGTTCTTCCGCCATGAGAGCACTCCTTCCGGCCCGGCGCCGCGGATGAAAGACCGCAGACTATACGGGCAGCGCCCCGGGGCTTTCAAGTCAAAGCGGCTCAAAACGGCGAGAAAATGCGGGTCCGGAGGACGATTGACCGCGCATTCCCAACGCCGCTACAGTGCGGCTCGTGAACGCAACCGTCAGATCCCGCAGCGCGCGGCGCGAGGTCCGCATCGGCGTTATCGGCGCCGGTCTCATTGGCCTCGCCCACGCCGACCGCATCGCCCGAACGCCGCGGGCGCGCCTGGCCGCCCTGTGCGCGCGGGATCCCGCCAAGGCGGACCTGGCTTCCGCGCGGGGTTGCGCGTACTTCACCGATCACCGGGACCTTCTGCGCAGCGGGACGTGCGATGCCGTTCTGGTTGCAACCCCGCACTATGCCCACGTTCCGATCGGGCTCGACGCGCTTCGCGCGGGAGTTCATCTGCTCCTCGAGAAACCCGTGGCCGTGGATCTTGCCGGCGCGCAGAGCCTCGCCGCCGCCCATGCCCGCCACCGCCGACAGGTCTGCGCCGTCATGTTCCAAATGCGGACCGACCCCCGCTTTCTCCGCCTGCGCAGCCTCCTGCAACGCGGCCGGCTTGGCACCCTTCAGCGCATGACTTGGATCCTCACAGATTGGTTTCGGCCGTCGTCATATTATGCATCGGCCAAATGGAGAGGAACTTGGGAAGGCGAGGGGGGCGGAGTGCTTGTCAACCAGTGCCCGCACCAGCTGGATCTCCTCGGCTGGCTCTTTGGACCACCGGACCGGGTGCGCGCCGTCTGCGGCTTCGGCCGCCGCCACGACATCGAGGTCGAGGATGAGGCGACCGCCGTGCTCGAGTATCCGGGTGGAATGACCGGCACCTTCATCACGTCCACCGGCGAAGCCCCGGGCACGAACCGGCTCGAAATCGCTGGGACGCTCGGGCGGGTGGTCCTGGAAGGGGCGGCGTTGACGGTGACGACGAATGCGACGCCGTCCGACGAGTACTGTCGCCGCGGCACCGACCTGTTCGGATGCCCGAAGACCACGGAAGCTGTCATTTCCACCGCGCCGGCCGCCCCACTGCACGAGACGGTGATCCGGAACTTCGTGGCGGCCATCCTCGACGGCGTTCCGCCGGTTGCCCCGCTCGAAGATGGGGTTCGTCAGGTCGAGCTCGCCAACGCGATGCTGCTCTCGTCGTTGCGCGACCGTCCGGTCAGCCTCCCGCTCGACGCAGCGGCATTTGGCCGTCGGCTTCGCGAGCTGGTTCGGGCCGCCCGGACGCGGAAGGACCGGTCGTGACGCGCGAGCCTTCCCGACGATCGCGCCGTGGCATCCGGGGCGCAATCCTCGGGACGCTTATGCTTGGGGCGGCCGTCGCCGGCTGCCGGACCGCGCCGCCGGAGGCCGCCGCGGCGCGCCCGGATCCGCTGGCGGTCCGGCGGACGTTTCGCGTCGTGAGCTACCTGCCGGACTACGCGGTGCGGCAGATGCGCGATCTCGATGGCTACGGGCCGCAATGGCTCGACCGGTTGCGCCTTGAGGGGGTCGAGTGCCTGATCCTGCACGGGGTGGTCGACCCGACCCCGGCCGGCGGCATCGCCCTCCCCTGGAATCCCGCGCCGTCAAACGGATGGGTCAAATTCTCGGACCGGGATTTTCTGCAGATTCGAAACCACGTGCAGGCGCGCGGCATCCGGCTCGGAATCTCCGTCGGGGGCGAGGGCTGGATGAACGGCGGGACGCTGGCGAAAGTGGCCGCGGATCCGACAACCCGCACCGCGTTCGCATCCGCCCTGGCCCGCTTCTGCGCCGCCAACAGCATGGCGATGATCGATTTTGACTGGGAATACCCGAAGACCCGGCGGGAAGAGGCGGACTACGGCCGGCTCATCGCCGAGGTCAAAGCGAGAGTCGGCCCGTCCGGCACCGCGGTAAGCGTATGCGTCGGCGGCGCCGAGATGCACGGTCGGCCTCACGTCGACGAGGCCACGGTCCGCGCGGCCGACCGGCTGCACCTGATGGCGTACCTGCCGCCCGCCGACCAGAAAAACGCGCGGATGGCGTACCTGCAGAAACACGTCCGATACTGGCTCGATGTCCGGCGGCTTCCTCCGGAGAAGCTGTTCGTCGGCATCGGATTCTTCGGACGGCAGACGGGGCCCTGTACGGCCGGGCGGCCCCGGCACCTGGCCTATCGCAAGATCTACGACGCCTACCATCCGCTTCCGGGCGACGAGGTCGCGGCCGGATACTGGTTCAACGGGGTCGACACGGTCGCCCGGCAAGTCGGGTACGCCTGGTCCCAGGGACTGGGCGGGGTCTTTGCGTGGGATGCGGCCCAGGATGTCACCACGGACCGGCCCACAGGCGCGTCGCTCCAGGCCGCCATCGACCGGACGCTGCGGCGACTCCAGCACGCCCGCCCCGCGCCAGCCGCGGCCGGCATCCAATAGCCTACCGCCGATAGCCCACGACCTGCCGCCCACCGCCCACAACCTACAGCCCACAGCCTACAGCCTACAGCCTACAGCCGCACCGCGCCGGATTCGGCGTGCATTGTCAGAAAACGATTCTATGATCGTGCGTTTTCTGTGACTCGCAGAGGTGCCTGTGATTGGACTGCGTCCATCCAACAAGCAGACGATCGAGCTGGAGCGGCACGAGGCCAAATACATCATTCCGCCCGCCCTGATCCCGGAAATCCGCGAGTTCATCGATCCGTTTTGCGAGCCGGACGATCATGGCGGCGGCGGGCCGTTGCCGGAATACGTCGTGACGACGCTGCAGCTCGACACGCCCGACATGTCGTTCTACCACGCCAAGGAACACGAGGCCCTGGCCCGCTTCAAGCTGAGGATCCGGACGTACGATTTCAACGGCGCGTGCCCGGTATTCCTCGAAGTGAAGCGGAAGATCAAAGGCGTGATCGTGAAAAGTCGCGCGACGGTCCCGGCGGGGCTGTGGGGAGGAGACTTGGTCACGAACCCGGGCCGGAACGTTCCGTTCCGGACGCGGCAGGAGGAGATGAACTACCTCAACTTCGTGCGGCTCGTCCAGGAAACCGGGGCGCGTCCCGTCGTGCTCATCCGGTACCACCGCGAGGCCTACCTCGGGCGGAACGACCGCTATGCGCGCCTCACGTTCGACCGGAAGCTGTGCTACCGTCCAACGCGGGAATGGGAGCTTCTTCCGAAAGGCGGGCACTGGTGGTCAATGGACTCGGCAGGGACGTTCGGCCGGCCGTATTCGGCGGCGGTCCTCGAGCTCAAGACGTTCACCGATGCGCCGATGTGGATGGTCGACCTGACCGAGCGCTTCAACCTGCAGCGGGTCGGCTACTGCAAGTATTTTACCGCCGTCCGGCTCGACTCTTTGTTCGGGGGCGCGGCATACTCTGCGGCTTCGGAGAACTGTACCTACAGGTAAGGGTGCGGATGGGACCTTATGGATGAACTGATGGAAGTCTTCGGTCCGGCGCGGGTGCTGGGCTTCGAACAGATGCTCACGGCGCTGCTGCTGAGCTTCGTGCTCTCGATGATGGTCGCCTACGTCTACCGGCGCACCTACCAGACGCTGGCCTATTCGCGGTCGTTCGTGCACACGCTGGTGCTGGGCGCCATCGTGTCGTGCACGCTGATCATGGCGATCGGCAACAACCTCGCCCGCGGACTGGGCATCCTCGGCACGCTGGGGATCATCCGGTTCCGGACGCCGATCCGGGATCCGCGCGACATCATCTTTCTGTTCGCCGCGATCGCCGTCGGCATCGCGACCGGGGCCGCCGTGTTCTCCGTCGCCGTGATCGGCACGGTTTTCTTCTGCATTGTGGCCCTGTACCTGCACTGGTCGCCCTTCGCCTCGCGCCGCGAGTACGAGGGCCTGCTGCGCTACCTGCTGCCGCCGGGCTCGCCGGTGGACAAGGACGTCCATGCCGTCCTGGCCAAGTTCTGCGACTCGAGCGTCCTGATCGCCATGCGCGAGGCCGTGCAGGGCGACGCGATCGAGTACTCCTACCAGGTCCGGCTCGCCGATCCGGCCTATCACGCCGACCTGCTCGACGAACTGCACCGGATCCCGAACATCCGCGAAGTGAGCCTGCTCATGCAGCGGTCCACGGTGGAGATCTGACATGAGCGTCGCCCCGCCCCGCCGCCTGCCGCGCCACCCCCGGGTCTGGTGGAGCCGCATCAAGTACAAGTGGCCGTTCCTCGTCTGGGCCGCCGCCCTCTGGGCGGTGTTCCAGCTCTACATGGTCGGGGCGCGGACGATCCGCATGCCGGGCGTCATCGAGGCCCTTCGCGAGGAGGCGGCGCCCGTGCAGGACGCGCGGCTCGTGTCCGTGCAGGTCACCGCGGGACAGGAAGTCCTCCCCGGGGACGTGCTGGCGCGGTTCGACGCGTCGCTCTCGGACGCCGAACTGGCGGTCGAGCAGCTCCAGGCCGAGCGGCAGTTCATCTCCGTCATCGCCGGCATCGGCGACCGCCTTCGCGATCTCAAGATGCGGCAGGCCTCGGAGCAGCTGCGCCTCGACGTGCTGAGGGCGGAGTCGGGCAAACTGGTGGAATTGATGGCGGCCGGCGTGGAGGATGCCGCCCGACTGGCCTACTTCCGCGCCGAGCAGCAGGCGCTCGCAAAGGGCATCGAGCTCTACCCGGCCGAGATCGCCGCCTTGGAACGAGAGCAGACGGAGGCGCGAAGCCGCCTCGAAACGGCCCGCGCGTGGTTCGCTTCGGCCTCCGGCGGGGCCGTCGGCGCGACGAATCCGCCGCCGGCAGGGCTCGAAGCCATCGCCGAGACCGTCTCTCTGCTCCGTGCGCGGCGTGAGAATTTCATCCTCCGCGCCCGCCATACCGGCACCGTCACGCGCGTCTGGTTCCAGCCGGGCGACGTCGTCGCGGCCGGCGCGTCCGCGGTCACGCTGCTCATCCGGGGCGAGCAGCGGGTGACCGGGTTCCTGGGGGAGCACATCTCCCACGCCGTGACGGCGGGGCAGGATGTTCTCGTCGAGCCGGCCCGGCTTTCCGGGTTTGCGCAGCTGACCCCGGCCCGCATCCGGACTATCAGCCCGGACGTCGCGTGGCTTCCGACCCGCGTCAGCCCCGTGCAGAACCAGCCGATCCGCGGCCGACGGGTCTCTGTGGCGCTTCTGGAACCGATCGACCTGCTTCCCGGCGAGGCGGTGAACATCTACGTCGGCCGCCCGTGGTGGATCGACGCGTTCGAGGATTACGTTCCTGCGGCGTGGAGGGAGCGCCTGCAGCGGCGCAGCGCCTTCGGCCGTCCCACCGACACCGCCCGGTGACCGCCGGGATGCCCCAGACTCCGGAGGTCCGGATCGGCAGCGTGACGCTGGCCGGGCCCGTTGTGCTCGCGCCGATGGCGGGCTACACCGACCTGCCGTTCCGCCGCCTTTGCCGCCGCATGGGCGCCGGTGCGGTCTACACCGAGCTGGTCAGCGTGGACGGGCTCGTCCGCGGCTCCATCCAGACCCTGCACATGCTCTCCAGTGATCCCGCCGAACGGCCGGCGGCCGCGCATCTCTACGGAAGCGACCCCGGGGTCTTCGCCGAGGCCGCCGCGATCGTCGAGCGCATGGGCCGCTTCGATTGGATCGACATCAACGCCGGCTGCCCCGTGCCGAAGGTTGTCCGGCGCGGCGCTGGCGCAGGCTTGCTGAAAACGCCCGACCGCCTCTTCGCCATCGTCCGCGCAGTGCGCGCGGCCGTGAAACTGCCGGTGAGCGTCAAGACCCGGATCGGCGCCTCGCGCGAACAGTTCAACGTCGACGAGGTCGCCCTGGGCATCGCCGACGCCGGCGCCGACGCACTGGCGCTGCACGCGCGGTTCACGGTCGACCGCCACAGCGGTCCGGCCGACTGGGATGCCATCGCGCGCATCAAGGCGGCCGCCGGCCGTATGAGGGTCATCGGCAACGGCGGCGTCACCTCGCCCGCGCAGGCCCTGGAGTTTCTGCATCGCTACGGCGTCGACGCGGTCATGATCGGCCGGGCCGCGATCGGCAACCCATGGTTCTTCGCCCAGACCGCAGCGCTCCTCGCGGGCCGAGCCCCGCCCCCGCCGCCGGGGCCGGCGGAGCGCCGCGAAACGATGATGGGGCACCTCGCGGAACAGATTGCCCTCGCGGAGACCCTGTTTCAGAACCGGCGCAAGAAGTTCGACCCCGCCGAGGTCGCCGCGCGCCAGTTTCGCGCCCACCTCGTGAAGTACGTCAGCGGCCTCCCCGGCGCCGCCGCGATGCGCCGCAAACTCAACGACGTCCGCTCCCCCGCCGACGTCATCGCCGCCATGGACCTCGCGATCCATAGCGAGGAAAGCACGAAATCCTAATTCCGAAGCTTGGGCTTTCAGCCGCCCGCCTTTAGGGGCCCGCTCTCCGGGGTTCCGGCGATCTTCTTGAGAACGGCGCGGACCGTGCCGACGGCGAGTTCCACGTCGGCGGCGAGGACGACGAGGGGGAGGGGAGAGGGGTGGGCGGACGCCGCCAGCGATGGAAGATGGGCCGCGCGGGCTACGTCGGGGAAGGGGGACACCCATGCCACGAGCCGGCCCCGATGGGTCTCCGCCTCGGGCGCGGCGGTGATGTCGGCGCGAAGGGCGTCGATGGTTTCACGCGGGTACTCGCCTGGCGGGTCGTCGCGAGTGGTCTTCACGACGAAGGGGCGGATCTCGCCGTCGACGTGAGCGAAGACGCGCGGGCTGGTGGCCGCGTCGACATCCGGCCGCCGTCCCGATTGGATGTCGGCGAGGAGATTGAGCAGTTCCATGACGGCCTCGCCCGGGCGTTCGCGGCCGGGCCGGTCGCCGACGCTCGCGCTCGAGGCGCCGGTGACGAGGTTGGTGCGGAAGGTGTACGGCTCCGCACCGCGGTAGTCGTGCAAGCCGAACTTGAGTTTGCGGCGCGTCCGGCCGATCAGGGGGCGGTAGGATTCATCGGAGATCTGCGCGAAGACCATCGTTTTGCGGGCCGCAACATCGGCGAGCAACACGAAGCGGTCGCGCAGCACGGCGCGCGAGTCGACGGCGGCGGGCGGCTTCATGCGGCAATCGAGGAGGCATGCGCGAGTTTTTGCGGGATCGTCCCCGAGATGTCCCGTCACGGCTTCGACGTGCATCTCGCCCAGCCGGAACAGCGTCACGCCCAACAGGCGGAAGGAAAGGTCGTACACGAACCCGATGCCCGGCGCGTCGGCGCGGAAGGCGGCCCGCAGGCGGTCGGGGAAGTCGAGGGTCTCCACGCGATCCGAGGGCCGCACGGTTCCGCGATCCGCCGTTTGCGTCGCAACATTTCCCCCGCCGCCGGCCGAGTGTGCGGTCGTCGCAAGCAGCAGCAAGAATGGCAGCGCTCGGTTCACGGCGAAACGCCAGCTCCCGCCATCCGCAGGCGTCAGCGCAGGGCGGGATTGCGGAATCCGGGTGCAGGGGCGGCCGCGGCGGGCGCCGGTGAAGGCGACGGAGGCTGCGGCGCCGACGGAACCGTTGCGGCCTGCTGCTGTTGCTGGCGAAGGCCGCGCTTCGGGCCCATCATCATGATCAGCGAACGGCCCATCGGGGTCGGCATCTGTTCGGGCGAGGCGACGTCCTCGCAATCGGCGACGACCTTCTTCATCAGCAGGTAGCCGAGATCCTGGTGGGCGTTCTCGCGGCCGCGGAAGTACAGCGACACCTTCACGCGATGGCCTTCGAGCACGAAGTCCTTCAACTTGCGCAGCTTGGTCTGGTAGTCGTGGGCTTCGACGTTGGCGTGAAACTGGACTTCCTTCATCCGCGTCGCCGTATGATGCTTCTTGGCCTCGCGCTCCTTCTTCTCGAGGTCGTACTTGTACTTCCCGAGATCCATGATGCGGCAGACGGGCGGGGAGGCGCTCGACGAGATTTCGACGAGATCGAGGCCCTCGCGTTCCGCCATGGTCAGGGCCTGGCGCGTGGGCATGACTCCGACCTGGCTGCCGTCGGAGCCGATGAGCCGGACCTCGGGAACCCGGATCCGGAAGTTGGCGCGGATGAATGTTCTGCTGATGGCGGTCCTCCTGCGTTTCGAGGGGTTCCGGTCTGGGAAGTCCCCCGGGTTTATTTCGGGACGGAGGCGGACCCCTTGCGGGCCACCTCCTCCTGAAGGCGGGCGATCACGGCGTCGAGGTCCATGGGGCCGAGGTCGCCGGCGGTACGATGGCGGAGCGCGACCTTCCCGGCCTGCTCCTCGCGGCCCCCGACGACGGCCATGTAGGGAATCTTGTCCACTTGTGCCTGACGGATCTTGGCGCCGATCTTATCGGGCGATCCGTCGACCGTCACGCGAAAATCGCGCTGGCGGAGCGAGGCAGCCAGGGTCTGGGCGTAGGGGATCTGCTTGTCGGTCAGCGGCATCACGCGGATTTGTTCCGGCGCCAGCCACAGAGGGAACGCGCCGGCGTGGTGTTCGACGAGGATGCCGAAGAAGCGCTCGATGCTGCCGAGTAGCGCGCGGTGGACCATGTAGGGGCGGTGCGGCGTGCCGTCGGCGCCGGTGTAGGTCATGTCGAACCGCTCGGGCAGGTTGAAGTCGAACTGGATGGTGCTCATCTGCCACTCGCGGCCGATGGCGTCGCGCACCTTGAGGTCGATCTTGGGCCCGTAGAATGCACCGCCGCCGGGGTCGGTCTCGTATGGAATGCCCTCGCCCTGCAGGGCGGCCTCGAGCGCGGCGGTTGCCTGCGACCAGCGGGACTCCTCGCCGACGGCCTTCTCGGGCCGCGTGGCGAGATAGGCGGCGATGTCCTCGAAGCCGAAGGCGCTCCACATGGCGCGGGCGAAGCGGATGACGTCGCGGATCTCGGATTCGATCTGCTCGGGGGTGCAGATGATGTGGGCGTCGTCCTGCGTGAATCCGCGGACGCGGAGCAGGCCGTGCAGAACGCCGGCCTTTTCGTAGCGGTAGACGGTCCCCAGCTCGGCATAGCGCACCGGCAGGTCGCGGTAGGAGCGGCGGCGGCCCTGGTAGATCTGGATATGGAACGGGCAGTTCATCGGCTTGATGAAGTATTCCTGGTCGTCGATCTTCATCGGCGCGTACATGCTCTCGCGGTAGAACCCGAGGTGCCCCGAGGTCTCCCACAGGCCGGCGCGGCCGATGTGCGGCGTGTAGAGCAATTCGTAGCCGGCGCGGAAATGCTCCTGCCGCCAGAAGTCCTCGACGAGGCAGCGGACGCGGGCGCCCTTCGGATGCCAGTGGATGAGGCCGGGGCCGACGGACTCCTCGATGCTGAACAGGTCCAGCTCGCGGCCGAGCCGGCGGTGGTCGCGGAGCTTGGCCTCCTCGAGCAGCGCGATCTGCGCGTCGAGCTCCGCCTGCGTCATCTGCGCGGTGGCGTACAGGCGCTGCAGCATCGGGTTGGTCTCGATGCCGTGGAAGTAGGAGCCGGCCACGGTCAGCAGCTTGAACGCGCCGAGCCCGCCCGTGCTTGCGACGTGCGGGCCGCGGCAGAGGTCGACGAACTCGCCGCTCTTGAACAGGGTGATCGTCTCGCCCTCGGGAATCTCCG
>CAYXFW010000012.1:17639-19077 GCA_964464305.1 uncultured Verrucomicrobiota bacterium | reverse complement strand
CAGGATCATGATGTAGACCGCCGGATGCGAGTACATCCAGAACAGGTGCTGGTACATGATCGGGTCGCCGCCCTTGGCCGGATCGAACAATCCGAGGCCGAACGCCCGCTCGAAGGTGATCAGGAGAAGCGTGATGCCGATGATCGGCGTCGCAAGCAGTTGGACCCACGCCGTCGCATAGAGCGACCAGGGGAAGAGCGGCATCTGGAACCAGCCCATGCCCGGCGCACGCATCCGGTGGATGGTCGTCAGAAAGTTCAGCCCCGTCAGGATCGACGAAAACCCGAGCAGAAACGCGGCAAACGTCGTCCACGAAACATTGGTCTGCGACTGGGTGCTGAACGGCACGTAGAACGTCCAGCCCGTGTCCGCCGGACCGTTTGCAAAGAGCGAGACGATCGCGAATACGCCACCGAAGACGTAGAGATAGAAGGAAAGCAGGTTCAACCGCGGGAAGAACACATCGTCGGCCCCGATCTGGATCGGCAGAAAGAAATTCCCGAAGATCGCCGGGATCCCCGGGATGATGAACAGGAAGATCATGATGACGCCGTGCAGCGTGAAGGTCGCATTGTAGGTCTGCGCGTTCATGATCGTCGGCCCGCGGGCCATCAACTCCACCCGCAGCGCCAAACCGAGCAGGGCGGCCAGGATGAACCAGAAGAGGATCATCCACATGTACATCAGGCCGAGCCGCTTGTGGTCGTGGGTGAACAGCCACGCCGCGATCCCGCTGCGTCCGGGCGGCATCGGGTCCTCGAAGAACGATTTGGATGGGTCATGCATGCGTCACGTCCGGGTCCTGGATTTCCCCTTCCGCGTCAGGAACACAACGAAGAGGCCGACGCCGACAAGAACCGACCCGCCGGCGAGGCGCATGGTGCTGAGCACGTAGCGTTTCCCCTTCGCGTCGTAGCTGAAGCAGTAGCTCATCATCTTGCGGATCGAGACGCCCGGCGTGCCCCGGGCGGCCTCGGTGAGAGCCATGCTGACGACGAAGGGCTGGAAATCCGGCCCGTAGATGTAGCGAATGACCTTCCCGTCGGGCGCGAGCACCATCATGACATTCGGGTGGACGAAATCGCGGGACCCCTGCTTGCGGCACTTATAGCCGACGGCTTCCTTCAACCGGCGGATGTTCGTCTCGTCGCCCCAGAGGAACTTCCACTGGTCCAGCGGAAAGGACGCCGGGAACCCGGTCGCGTGGTTGTTCTTCCGGCGGATGGCATCTTCGGCCCGGTCCTCGTCGTCGAAACTGACCGTGACGGCCTGGTAGTCCTCGCCGGCCTTGAGCGGCATGGTCTTCAGGACGTCGGCCACACCGTTGAGCATGATGCCGCAGGCGACCGGGCAGTGGTAGAAGACGAGCAACAGGATCGTCGGCTTGCGAATCCCGTCCTTGAAGACAAACGGAGCCCCGTTCTCGTCGTGGAACGCA
>CAYXFW010000012.1:11029-17629 GCA_964464305.1 uncultured Verrucomicrobiota bacterium | reverse complement strand
AACGCAAGGTCCATCGGAACCATGGCTCCGAGCTTCTCGTCGATGCCGATGTCCGCCGGCGGTTCGATCGCAGGCGCCTGGCCCCGGGCCGAAACGAGCGCCAGAACCGCCGTCAGGATGGCCGCCGTACGCCGAATGACATTCATGGAATCCGCCCCTCCCCCTGCGACCGCCCGCAAGCCGGGCCGGTACACATACGAAACCTGTACCTTCGTCCGGCGGAAAATCAAACCGGAAAAGAACCCGGCCGCGGGAACCTCTGCGATGCCGGGCCTCTCGGGCCCGTCGCCTGGCGTCCGCGGTGGACGCCGGCCTCCGGGCGGCGTTGTCCGGCACTGCCCGCGCGCGGCGGCTGCGCCCTGCCATCCGCACGCACGAAAGGTGGGGCCGGACCGCCGGGCCGGCCGTTCCAACGTGCGCCGGCCTACTTGAAGGCGCCGGTGGAGAGGTTGACGGTGAGTTCCGCACGGTCGCGGTGCTTCGTCTTCACGCTGTCGTCGGCGGCATAGGCCAGGAGCATCCGGATGTCCTTGTCCGTCGCAATCGGCTTGACCTTGGGATTCTTCGAGACGAGCGGGATCGTGAAGCGGATCTTCGTGACGCCGTCCGCCTCGGACCCGCCGATGTTCGTGACGTCTCCCTGCTCGACTTCCTTGCTGTGGGCGGACGGCGAGGTGCCGATGAAGAGGGCTGCCTTGGCCTGGCCTTCCTTGACGGCGCCGATCACGAACGACGCATCGAGCATGTCCTTCGTCGGGTTGAAGCCGACGCCGACCCAGCCGGTGGTCTTGGCGGTCAGCTGCGCGTTCAGGTTCGCGCCGTCGACCGTCCATTCGAAGGTGACGCCCTTGGCCTCGATCTTGTGCGTGTAGTCCGCGGCGGGCGCGGACACGACGGCGGCCAGCGCAAGGGCGGCCAAAACCACGGTCTTCTTCATGATTTGTCTCGCTTTCAAGCGGCGGCCGGAACGGCGTCCCGGGCGCGGCGCGGGGGATTTATTACATCACGAACCGCACGATGGCAACCGGCCTTGGTTTGACGGGCTTTTGGCCGTCATGCATAGTGCCCCCTTATGGACGCCGTGCCGAAAGCCCCGTGGGACGTGGAATCGGGCCTCGTTGCCGTTCGAAAGGCGATGGTCGATTCGCTGGGCGATACCGTCCTCGCGCGACTTCAGTTCGACGTGGCGCGGTTTCTCGGCGGCGGAAAGCTGCTGCGCGCGCGGGCCGCGCTCCGGATGGCCCCGGCGGCGGAGGTCGGAACGGACGTGCTGGTCCGCAGCGCCGCGGCGGTGGAGCTCGTCCACGGCGCCAGCCTGCTGCACGACGATGTGATCGACGGCGGCCGCACCCGGCGTGGCGCGCCGGCGTTCTGGACCCGGTACGGCGCCCACGGCGCGATCCTCGCGGGAGACATCCTGCTCGGCAAGGCGCTCGACGTGCTGAGCGCCACGCGCGATCCCGACCTGATTGCCGGCCTCGCCCAGGCCGTCGCCGAGGTGTGTTCGGCCGAGAGCGAGCAGGAGCTCCTTCTGCGGGGGCTTCCCGCGGACTGGCCGACCGCGGTCCGCCTGGCCCGCGCGAAGACCGGCCCGCTCTTCGCATTCGCCGCATTCGCGGCCGCCGGCAACGATCCGCTGCGGCGCGCGGCCCTCAAGGAAGCCGGCTACCTCGCCGGAACCGCCTACCAGCTTTCGGACGACGTCCTCGATGTCGTCGGCGATCCGATCGCGGCGGGCAAAACGCTCGGAACCGACGTGGCCCGCTCCAAGAGCACGTCGACCTCGGCGCACCATGGCGACACGGCGGCCGCCGTGGCCGGCGTCGATGACCTCTGCGCCGCCTCGCGCGACCAGCTCGGCGCGTGGCCCCCGATCCAGGCGGCGTGGAACGAATACCTGGCCCTCGATCTTTGTCCGGCGATGGCGCGAAACGTCCTGAGCCCCGCGCCCGCCAACGCGGGAGTCCCTTGAACAAAGTTGCCCGACTGGCCGCCGTCCTCGCGACGGCCGTCCCGATCCTCGCCGCCGCGGCGACCAACCCGCCCGCGTGGCGGGAGGATTTCCGGGAACTCCCGAAGGGCGCCGAGATCAAGGGGAAGCCCGGCACGCCGGACGCGAAGTTCGAGGCGGCCGACGCGAAGGAGGCGGAGGACGGCCGCGTGCTGCGCATGACGGCCGACAAGGCCTCGGCATCCTTCTTCATCCCGATCGAGGGCGTCGACCTCCGCAAGACGCCGGTCCTGCGCTGGCGCTGGCGCGTCACGGAGTTCCCGTCCGGCGCCGACGGGCGGGAGGCGGCCAAAGACGACCAGGCGATCGGCGTTTACCTCGGCACCGGCGGCATGTTCGGCAAGACCAGCCTCGCCTACCGCTGGGAAACCGACACCCCGGTGTCCACAACCGGCCGCGCCGCCTACGCCGCCGGCATCGTGAAGGTCCACTGGATCGCGCTGCGCAACAAGGACAGCGGCGGGAAGTTCACGATCGAGGAACGTAACGTCGCCGCCGACTGGAAATCCATGGTCGGATCCGACGCGCCGAAATCGATCACGCTCAGTGTGAGCTGCAACAGCCAGTACACCGGCGCCAAGGCCGCCGCCGAGCTGGACTGGATCGAGTTCCGCCCCGCCGCGGCGCCTTGAGCGGCGGCGGTTCTCCGCCCGGGGATCCTCCCCGGTTTCCGAAGGTTGGAAGCCCTTCGCCGCGGTTTTCCGAACCTTGGAAACGCGGGTCTGGTGTAGAATGGTCGCGTGCCGGCAACCCAACCCAATCCCGGTGACGGCTTGATGGCTGTGACGGTCCGGGCGAACGATCGTCTCGACGAGGGGCTTCATCTCGTCGCGCTCGACCGTCCCTTCGATTTCCTTCCGGGGCAGCACGTGGGGCTCGCGCTCGACCCGGGCGTGGAACCGCGGCTCTACAGCCTTGCCAGCGGGCCGGACGAGGCGGCGATGGAGATCCTGTTCGACATCCATCCGGGCGGCGCGCTGACGCCGGGGCTGGCCGAGGTCCGGCCGGGCAGTACCGTGTGGACGACGCGTCCGGCCGGAACGTTCGCGGGCCATCCCGGACCGGGCCTCTGGGTGGCCGGCGGGACGGGCATTGCGCCGTTCGTCTCGATGCTGCGCGCGGGACTGGGATCGGGGAAGACCGTGATCCACGGCGCCCGGTCGGTGGCGGCATTCCATGCGGCGGCGGAGTTCGATCGGACGGCGGGGCTGGACTGCCGGCGGTGTTCGTCCCGCGCGGAAGGCCCGGGCATTGCCGCCGGCCGGATCCCGGACCTGATCGCCCGTCTCGATCCCCTGCCCGACGGCCTGTGCCTGCTGTGCGGCCCGCCGGAGATGGTCGTCGCGGCCCGCGAAGCCCTCTTCGCCCGCGGGATCCCGGCGGACCGGGTGCGGGCGGAGGTCTATTTCTGACGCCGCTCGCGCCGGGGCGCGGGGCGGGCTACAGTGGGGCGCATGGATCCGTCCGGGAAAGAAGCGCTGCTCGGGATGACGCTCGACGGGCTGCGGGAGGCCGCGGCGGCGGCGGGGCTCCCGGCCTACGGTGCGAAACAGGTGGCGGACTGGCTGTACCGCAAGCATGCGCCGGACATCGCGGCGATGACGAATCTCTCCGCCAAGGCGCGCGCGGCGCTGGCGGAACGGTACGAGGTCGGCGCGGTGCCGCCGTCGCGGGTGCAGGAGTCGGCCGACGGCACCAAGAAGTACCTCTACCCCACCCGCCCCGGCCGGTTCGTCGAAACGGCCTGGATCCCGGAGCCCGATCGCAGCACGCTCTGCGTCTCGACCCAGGTCGGGTGCAAGATGGGGTGCCTCTTTTGCATGACCGCGAAGCAGGGCTTCCAGGGACATCTGACGGCCGGCGAGATCTTCAACCAGTACGGCAGCCTTCCCGAACGCGACCGGGTGACGAACCTCGTCTACATGGGGATGGGCGAGCCGATGGACAACCTCGACGCGGTTCTGGCGAGCCTTGCGATCCTGACGTCGCCCTGGGGGTGCGCGATGAGCCCGAGGCGGATCACGGTCTCGACGATCGGCCTGGTGCCGGCGGTGCGCCGGTTCCTCGCGGAGAGCCAGTGTCATCTTGCCGTCAGCCTGCATTCGCCGTTCGAGGAGGAGCGCCGGCGCCTGATGCCGATCGAACATGTCCACCCGCTGCCGGAGCTGATCGCCGCGCTCCGCGCGCACGATTTCGGCCTCCAGCGGCGGCTTTCCTTCGAATACATCCTGTTCAAGGACCTCAACGACACGCCGCGGCATGTGCGGGAACTGGCGCGGCTGCTGAACGGGCTCCGCTGCCGGATCAATCTCATGCGGTTTCACCCGATTCCCGGCGTGCCGCTGGAGGGGTCGGGCGAGGCGGCGGTCGCCGCCTTCCAGGAGGGGCTCAACGCGAAGGGGATCCTCGCCACCGTCCGCCGGTCCCGGGGGCTCGACATCGCCGCCGCATGCGGCCTGCTTTCGACCCGGGCCCTTCAGCCGGGGGAGCCCGTCGAGTATTGACGGGTTCCAACCGGCCGACCCAATGTGCGGTTTCCCGGTTGCACCGGCCCCTCCTGTGAGCTACAATTGCCGACGAAGTGGGTTTGAGTCCGATGGGAGGCGCATCATGGCCAAGGTGTTGATCGTAGACGACGATCCCGGGGTGATTTCGTATCTCGCCCGGGTTCTTTCGATGGCAGGACACGAAGTCGTCCGGGCGGAGGACGGGCCGGCCGGCCTCGCCGCGGCGGCGGACCCCTCCATCAAGCTGATCGTTTCCGACCTCAGCATGCCCGGCGAACCCAGCGGTGTGGCATTCATCCGGGAGCTCCGCAGCGCCCGGCCGGACTGCCCGGTGGTGGTCGTCTCCGGACACCCCAGCGAGGACAGCCTGGAGCAGTGCCGCCAGATGGGCGTGACCGACTTCCTCACCAAGCCGTTTGAAATGGGATTCATTCGCGGGTTGCTCGACCGGTTCTTCCCGCCTGCCGCGAGCACCTCGCAGGGCGGCGCCCGATGAGTACCCAACGGGCACCCACCGGCATCGGCTTCTTCGACGACCGTTACGGGGGCGTGTACGCCGGGCGCTCGTGGCTCGTCTGCGGACCTTCGGGCGCCGGGAAGTCGGCCATCGGTCTCCAGTTCCTGGTCCAGGGCGTCAAGCAGGGCGAACGATGCCTGCTGCTCTCCGCCCAGCCGGCCGCGGACGTCGCCATCTGGGCGGCGTCGTTCGGTCCGGAGATCGAGCGCTCGATCGAGAGCGGCGAGTTTGTGGTTCTCGAATACAACGACTACGTGCCCGGACGCGACAAGGAGACGGATCTGACCCTGCCGCCGGAAGGGTTCCTCCAACTTCAGGAGATCATCGACACCAACGGGATCAAGCGCGTCGTGCTCGACACCGCGTTGCCGTGGGTCATGACCCGCACGGCCGACATGATGGCCGAGCATGTCTTCTCGTTCGTCCGCGCGTTCGACCGCCTTCGCTGCACGACGATGCTGACCATGCCGCGCCCGGTTTCGCCGGTCGCAACGCGCTTGAAGAACGCGCTCGACGAGGTCGTTCCGGTCTCCGTCATGCTCTCGATCGACAGCGCCCTCAGCCAGCGTTCGTGGCTGACCACGAAGTTCCTCGGCGAGGCCAAGCTTGATCCCGCGACGCCGTACCTCGTGATCCCGGGCCACGGGGCCGTCGCCGGCCGCGAGACGCCGCCGGCCCCCGAGCCGGTCCCGCTCCCCGTCCAGGACGCCCCCCCGTCGACGACCCCGGCCCCCCGGGAGGTTCATCCCGGGAAAGTCCGTTTTTCCTCGGTGGTGTTGGGGAACGAGAACAACGCGGCACGGGCTCCGAACCGTTCGTTTCGGTTCGGCATGACCATCACGAAGTAGGAACACCCATGTACCTCGCACATTGGAACCTGAGAGAGGAGCCGTTCCAGAACGTGACGGACTCCCGGTTCGCGTATCTCTCCGACCAGCACCAGGAGGGGCTCGCACGACTGATCTACCTCGTCAAGGGACGGAAGCTGGGCGGCGCCCTGATCGGGCCCTACGGCGTCGGAAAGTCCATGGTGCTGGAACTGCTGGCCCAGAACGTGGCGACGATCCCCGGATGCCGGTTCGTGCGGTTCGACGTGCCGCCCGGCGGCGCCAGCGGTCTTGCGCGCCAGATTTTTTGGTCGATGGAAACCGGACGCACCTACGAAGATGTGGCCTCGGTCCTGGAAACCGTCCGCGGCCTGATCGCAAACCCGAAGTCCGGCTTCCAGCACACGGTGCTGGCGATCGACGAGGCGCAACTCATCCGCGAAAGCGACTCGCTCGACTTCCTCCACCTGCTGACCAACTTCCGGCTCACCGGCCGGCCCGATCATCCGGATTCGCCCGCCTTCACGGTCATTCTCGCCGGCCACGAGCAGCTGGCCGCCCTCATCGCGCGGGAAACGGCCCTGCGCCAGCGGCTCTCCATGATCTGGCACCTCGAACCGCTCAACGAACGGCAGACCATCGAGTATGTCGAATCCCGCATGCGGGCCGCCGGGGGCGACATCTGGGTCTTCGAGGAGAACGCCCTCGCCGTGGTCGCCGCAGCCTCGAAGGGGATTC
>CAYXFW010000012.1:0-11019 GCA_964464305.1 uncultured Verrucomicrobiota bacterium | reverse complement strand
CGCGGAGGTCCGCCAGCCCACGGGGATCGGCGACGACACCGGGGCGCCGGAGGGAGGCAAAGTATGAGCGGCATCGAACCAGCCACACTGACCATCACCGGGGTGATCGCCACGGTGCTGAGCCTCGTTTTCGCCTTTGCATCGCATGCGACCAGCAGGAAGCGCCAGCGCGAACGGGTTCATCTCGAGGCCGTGCTCAAGGCCCAGCGGGAGGAGTCGCCGGCCTTTGTCGCGCCCCCGTCTGCGCATCCGTCGCCCGCGGTGTACGAGGCCCCCGTCGCCTACACGCCTCAGGTCGTGGCGGACGCCACGGAACGGCCCCGGGCGCCCGCCGCGTACGCGCCGGCGGCACATCCCGATCGCCCCGCCCCGCCGCCCCGCCCCGCCCCGGGGGGACCGCAGGTTTTCAAGCAGTACGTGACGCGTCCCGGAACGAAGGCGACGACCCCCGTCGTCGAGTCTCTGCCGACGGACAGGGATTACGTCTGGGAGTAGATCCGCTTCGGTACCTCCGGGAGGTCACTCCGGCCAGCGGACCGGCACGCGCGGACGGGGCATGTCCCCGTCGAACCATTCCCGCAC
The DNA here is from genome assembly GCA_964464305.1 of uncultured Verrucomicrobiota bacterium. Classification (GTDB taxonomy): domain Bacteria; phylum Verrucomicrobiota; class Kiritimatiellia; order PWTM01; family PWTM01; genus VGWF01. The sequence continues at coordinate 10,437 of CAYXFW010000012.1, read as the reverse complement.
GTCCGCCTCCAGCCCGATCCCAAGCATGTAATTGAACGCCGCGGCCCGCAGTCCCGGCGCCAGCTTTGCATGCGGATCGCCGCGCACACCCCGCTCGCGGAAGCGGGCCTCGTTGGAGGCAAACGTCGCGCGCGGCGCCCGAGGCACCACGATGCCGAGTTCCTCCGGCGACCGGAAGGCCCCGCTGTGCACCGTCAGCGCGAACCGGTGCCAGTAGGCCGACTGCAGCCAGCCGAGCGCGAACAGGCGGCGCACGCGCTCGAGCGCGTCGATCACCGCCTGCGGCGACTGCCCGGGGAACCCGTACATGAGATAGGCATGCGTCCGGATCCCCGCCCGGGCGAACGACCGCAGCGCCGAGGCCGCGCCGTCCACCGTGACCCCCTTGCACATGCGCCGGAGCGAACCGTCCGCACCCGTCTCCAGCCCGCCGGTCACCGCCAGACACCCCGCACGACGCATCGACGCGCAGAGGCCGGCGTCGAACACCGGTTCGAGCCGGACATTGGCCCACCATTCAATTCGCGGCCCGCGACGGATCAGGAGGTCCGACACTTGGCGCACCAGCCCGGGCGGGGCGGCCTCATCGACGAAATGAAACCCGCGCTCCCCCGTTTCCCGCAGGACCGCGACGATCCAGCGACGCACCGTCGCCGCATCGGCTGGATCGAACCGGCGGATGTAGTCGAGCGACGTGTCGCAGAACCGGCACCGCCGCCAGTAGCAGCCGTGGGCGAGCATCAGCCGGTTCCATCGGCGCTCGGACCAGAGCCGCTGCATCGGATTCGGCGTCTCGGCGAGACCCGGATAGCGATCGAGCCGCAATCCGTCGTGCACCGGCGCCGGGCGGTCGCGGTGCCGCAGCGGCGGCGCGTCGCCGGCATCGGTCGACACGACGCGTCCCTTCACGAGCCGCCGCGCGCGGATCAGCCGCTCCGGCGGCTCGCGCCCCGCAACGACCTCGAGCAAACGCTCCAGCGGCCGCTCGCCGTCGTCGGTGAGCAGGTAATCGAAACACCGGAAGAACCGGGCATCGGAAATGCCGCGCAGCTCGGTGTTCACGAATCCGCCGCCGGCGACCGTGACGATGCGCGGATCGATCCGCCGCGCGGCGCGGGCAATGCGGAGCGCGCCGTAGACGGCGCCGGGAAAGGGGATCGTCACGGCCAGCACGCGCGGCCGGTTCGCACGGATGCAGGTCCCGGCGAGAATGTCCAGGATCCGGTCCACCGGCGACGGCGGGGCGCGCAGGGCCGCCGCGAGGCCGTCGAACGACGCCGCGGAGGCCGCAAGCCGCTCGCCGTAGCGCGCCAGCTCGAACCGGGCGTCGACCCCGTCGCGGATCGCATCGGCCAGGTCGTCGAGGAACAGGCTCGCCCGGTACCGCGCGAGGTCCGGCTCCGGCAGATCGGGACGCAGCGCGTGGAAGGGGCCGAACCGCGCGCCCTCCGGCAATCCGCCATCCCGCGCCAGCGCCGCCGCCGCGTGCGGTGCGCGGTTCTGGAGATAACGCATCGCCGGGCCGATCCATCGCAGGTACGCACCGGCGCGGTCGAGGACGTGCCGCACCGACGCGGGCGTCGTCCCGCGTCCCCGCGCGCGCCGGCGCATCGCCGCCAGCATCTCCGCGAGACCCGGACGCGAGAACAGACGGAGCGCCAGTCCGAGCGACAGATCGGCCTGCCGCGCATCGTGGCCGATCGAGCGAAGCCACGCCGTCAACATCGGTGTCGCCGCGTACGGCGCGTTGAACTGCACCATCGGCGGCGTAACCAGCAGAACCCTCATGCGCCGAGTTCCAGGACCGGCAGGGCGGCGGCCCAGCCCCGCTGGAGGGTCTTGAGCTGGAGCGTCAGCTCCATCATCTGCTGCCCGAGCTCGTCGCGTTCGCGCCCCGACGCCCGCGCGGCGAGCGCCAGCAGGTTCCGGCGGCGGCGCTCGAGCGTCGCCCGCCAGACGCGGAGAATGCAGTCCCTCGCGGCCCGCTCCGGCGAACTCTCGATGCCGTCGATCCAGCGGGACTCCATCTCCAGCTCCGCCGCAAGCCGGGCGAACTCTGCGTCGTCACCCGCGTCGGCCGCGAGACTGCGCACATCGCCCTCCGCCCGCGCCAGGAGCGCTTCCAGCATCCGCCGCAGGAGCGGGTCGGACATGTGGCCCGGGGGCAGGTGCTCGCGGAGCAGCGCGCGCTGCTCCGGGTGGTGGATCGCCACCTCCAGGACCGCCATCTCCTCCGGCAAGCGGACCGGCGCCGCCGGACCGGACGGCCCCGCGGGCTCGTCGCCCTCCCCGCCGCGGGCCTCGCCCCGGCGCGGAAGGGCGCGGAAATCGCTGCGCAACGCGTCGATCGGAATCCCGAGCCGCGCCCCCGCCTGCCGCAGGAGATCCTCCCGGGTCGACTCCATCGGCGCGGCGGCAATCAGCTCCAGCACGGCACGGACGGTGCGCGTCCGCCCCGCCTCCCCGGCCATCTCGCCGCGCTGGTCGGCCACACGGATCACGAAGAAGGGGGCCGATTCGGCCGCGGCCAGCACACGGAGGATCGCGTCGGATCCCTCCTTGAGGATCATCGAATCCGGGTCCTCGCCGGGCGGAAGCGTGGCCAGACGGACGCTCAGACCCGCGGCCATGAGGATCTGGGCGGACCGGATGGCCGCATCCTGTCCCGCCTTGTCGGCGTCGAGCATCACGACCACCTCGTCGCCGTAGCGCTTCAGGATCCGCGCGTGTTCCTCGGTCACCGCGGTGCCCTGGGCGGCGACGGCGTTCTCGATGCCGGCGAGATGGCAGCGCAGGGTGTCGATCTGCCCCTCGCACAGGATCGCCTGCCGCTGCTCGATGATCGCGCGGCGGGCCTTGTCGATCGCGTACAGCACGCGGCTCTTCCGGAACAACGGCGTTTCCGGGCTGTTCACGTACTTCGCCGGCGAGTCCTCCTCGCGCAGCACCCGCCCGCTGAACCCGATCACGCGGCCCTGCTCGTCGCAGATCGGGAACATCACGCGCTTCCGGAAGCGGTCGTAGAGACCCTTCTCGTTCCGGACCGCCAGCCCGGCCGCCTCGAGCAGCTCCGGCTCGAAGCCGTTGGCGCGGCCCCACTCGAGAATCGCGTCGAACCGGTCCGGCGACCAGCCGATGCGGAACCGCCGTGCCGCCTCGCCGTCCAGTTGCCGCCGCCTCAGGTACTCCCGCGCATCCCCGGCGCCGGGATCCTCGGCCATGAGTTTCTGAAAGAGCGACGCCGCCGCCTCGTGCACGCGGAGAAGACGGTCCTTGTTCGAGGTCTCGCGCCGCTCGTCCTCGTCGACCTCGATCGGCACGCCCGCCCGCTGGGCCAGCAGACGAACCGCCGTCATGAAGTCCGCCTTCTCGTACTCCATGACGAACCGGAATACGTCACCGCCCGCGCCGCAGCCGAAACAGTGGTAGATCTGCCGCGCCGGGTTGACGTGGAACGACGGCGTCTTCTCCTTGTGGAACGGACAGCAGGCCTTCAGCGACGACCCCGACCGCTTCAGCGGGACGTACGTCTGGATCACATCCGCAATGTCGCACCGTTGCCGGATCGTCTCGATCGTCTGTTGGGATACCTTCTTCATCGAACGCCCCCCACTCAACCAGATTCCACCCCTCCATGAAAGAACAACCCTCCTCCCCTCTCCCTTCTCCTTCTCGCTTCTCGCTTCTCCCTTCCCCCTTTCTCCCCTACCCTCCCCCCATGCACGACGAACTCCACTGGGGCATGATCGGGTGCGGCGCAGTGACCGAGACGAAGAGCGGCCCCGCTTTCGACCGCGTCGAGGGCTCGCGCCTCGTTGCCGTCGCATCGCGGACACCCGGGCACGCGCAGGACTGGGCGACTCGCCACGGAACGCCGCGCTGGCACGCGGATCCCGCGGAGCTGCTGGCCGACGACTCCCTCAACGCCATCTACGTCGCCACGCCGCCCGACGCCCACGCCGGATGGGCCATCCGCGCCGCCCAGGCGGGCAAGCCGGTCGTGCTGGTCGAGAAGCCCCTCGCCCGTTCGGCCGCCGAGGCGCGCCGCATCGTCGACGCTTGCCGCGAGTCGGGCGCGCATCTTCACGTCGCCTACTACCGGCGCACGCTCCCGGCCTTCCTGCAGATCAAGCGGTGGATCGACGAGGGTGCCATCGGCGCCCCTCGCGCCGTCATGCTCGACCTGTGCCGCGCCGCGCGGCCGGACGAATCGAACCGGCAGCCGCTGCCGTGGCGCGTGCGGCCGGAGGTCGGCGGCGGCGGACACTTCGCCGACCTGGCCCCGCACCAGTTCGACTTCCTCGACTTCGTCCTCGGCCCCGTGCGCGCCCCGGAGGGGGACGCCCGTAACACCGGCGGCCTCTATGCCGCCGAGGACACCGTCGACGCGGCATGGCGTCACGACGGCGGCGTGGCATGCGCGGGCTCGTGGCGCTTCTGCAGCACGGAGGGAGCGTACGACCACGCGGTGGTCGCCGGCGAGACCGGCCGGATCGAGTTCTCCTTCTTCGATCTCCACCCCGGCGCCGTCCGGCTCATCACCGCCGACGGCACGCGGAGCCACGTCCCTCCCCCGCAGCCGCACGTCCACGAACCGCTCATCCGGTCGATCGTCGACGAATGGCGCGGCCTCGGCCCATGCCCGTCCACCGGCGAATCCGCCCTCCGCACCGACGCCGTCCTCGACGCCATCCTGAAGAGGGAGTTCCAAGTTCCAAGTTTCAGGTTCCCCAAACTTGAAACTTGAAACTTGGAACTTGAAACTCCCTGGAAGATACTGCGCCCCGGTTTTCCAATGCTTGGACAATTTTCGAGCGATCGGGCGGCGCGGTGGACGCCGGTGTTTCTGGCGCTGCTCGCGCTGGCCGTGCTGCTGCCGGGCACCGCACGGCTGCCGTTGCTGGACCGCGACGAACCGCGCTTTTCGCGCGCGACGGTCGAGATGATCGAGCGCAGCGAGTGGGTCGTGCCGTACTTCAACCGGGAGTACCGCTTCGACAAGCCCGTCCTCACCTACTGGCTCATGCGCGCCGGCTACGCCCTGTGCGGGCGCAACGAGCTCGGCGCGCGCGCCCACTCCGTCGCCGCGACCGCCCTGCTCGCGATCGTCGTCTTCGCCATGGGCCGGCGCTGGCGCGACGCGCGTACCGGCCTCGCGGCGGCCGTGATGCTCCTGCTCTCGATGCAGATGCTCATCCACGGGCGCTCGGCCGTCGCCGACATGCCGATGGTCCTCTGCGTCGCGCTTTCGGAATGGGCGCTATGGAACCTGCTCGCCGGCGATGGCCCCGGCCCGCGCCGCGGCTGGTGGTGGATGCTCTGGCTCTCGCTCGGCTCCGGCTTTCTCGCCAAGGGTCCCATCGCATGGCTTGTCCCCGCACTCTCGGCCGTCCTCTTCCGCTGGGTCTTCCTCCGCCGTCCCCTCCCGTGGCGACGCCTCGGCCTCCTGCCCGGCCTCGCCGTCGCCCTCGCCGTCATCGCCCCGTGGGGCATCGCCGCACTCGTGAAAACCGGCGGCGCGTTCTGGAAGGTCGGCATCGGGCAGCACGTCGTGGAACGCGGGTTCGACGCCTTCGACGGACGCCGCTTCGTCCCCTTCTACTACCTGCCCACCGCCTTCCTCAGCCTCTTCCCCTGGATCGCCCTTCTCGGCTCCGCATGGGCCGTCGCCCGCCGCGACCGCACGCCCCGGGTCGCCTTCCTGCTCTCGTGGCTCGCCGCGCCCTACCTCATCTTCAGCTTCTACTCGACTCAGCTCCCGCACTACGTCCTCCCCGGACTTCCCGCGTTCTTCCTTCTGCTCGCCCCCGCCGCCGCGCCGGACGCACCGGCTCCGCCCCGCTGGGGCCGCATCCTGCGGACCGCCCTCGTCGCCCTCGCCGCCGCGCTCGCCGCCGTCCTTGCCACGGCCGCGGTGTTCGCGCCGGACGACCCGATGCTCGGCCCCCTCCGCCCCGCGTTCTGGGCCGGCGCAGGCATCCTCTGCGCCCTGCTCCTCGCGCTCCACACGTTCCCGCGTTTTCATCCCGCCGCGATCGTCGGGTCGGCCGTTCTCCTCGGCGCGGCCACCTCGCTCCTCGCCGGCACGCTCCGCGCCGTCTCCCCCGCCCTCGCGCTCGCACCGGTTGTTGCGAAGCTCCCGGCCGACGCCGAATGCCTCTGGCACCGGTTCCGCGAACCGTCCGTCGTCTTCTACACCGGCCGCACATGGCGCGCGCCCGGCGGCATCGCCGAGATCGCCGCGCACATGGCGAAGCCCGGACCGCGCATCGTCATCGTCACCGCCGAACAGGCCGACCTCGACGACCACCTCAACAACCTCCTCGCCGCCCGCGGCCTCGCGAAACCGAAGAAGGCCGTCAGCGATTTCCGCGCCGAAAACCGCCCCCTTCACAAACCCGGCTACACGCATTCCGAAATCCGAGCCTTCAACATCGCCCGCGGTTCCTGGGTCACCCTCGACGTCTTCACCCGGGCGGAGTAGTTCCAAGTCTCAAGTTCCAAGTTTCAAGTTGGGGAATCTGAAACTTGAAACGCAACTGCTACGGGGCGAATTGTTTATATCTTGACCATTTCCTTGCTTCTTCCGCGCTTGCGGCGCCCGCCCGGCCGGCGTATAAAACTGACCGTTCTCATGGGTCCGGGGGCCGAAACCGTCCGAGCTCGGACAGATTCGCAAAGAGGGGTGGAGACATGAAGAAACTCGCGGGCGTACTCGCCATCGCAACCGTCGCCGGCACGGCACAGGCGGACCTCTTCTTCTACGACTTCGGCACCGGCGCCAGCAACCACACCAGCGGCATCTCGACGGCATTCCTTCCGCAGCCCTCCGTCGGCGGCGGCGAGGATCGCGTTCGCGTCGGGACCGGCTCCGGCGGCTACTACATGGAGAATCCGGGCGATGCGGGCGTGGGATCGGGCACCGAGCTTCGCATGGTGGCCCCCACGGCCACGTCGGTCAACAAGTTCTCCATCTACGATTACACCGCGGGCAAGACGTTCAGTCTCGGCATGACGCTCAAGATGACCGGCGGCGCCTCCGGAACATTTTCGCTCTTCGTCGGGGATGGAACGACGTACAGCGACAGCACGTCGTTCTCTAGCGCTCAGGTCTTCACCGGCCTTCGTCTGGCACTCGGTGCGAGCGACACAGTCACGACTACCTACCGGAACGCGGCGGGCGACTGGGTCGCGGCGAGCTTCACGCCGTTCGCACAGAACAGCGTCTACCAAATCGAGATCTACGGCAACAACACGACAGGCGCGCTGAACTACGAAAAGGGCGGCACGCAGACGCTCAACGCCAACGAGTGGGATCTGTGGATCAATGGCACGCTCTGGGACGAGGGCCTCGGCAAAGCGCTTCTTCCGGCGGACGTGAACATCGATTCGTTCATGATCTACGGCGAGAGCTCCGTCGGCAACGTGGCGAACCTCATCATCGACGACATCACCTACTCGAACGATCTCACCGTGATCCCCGAACCGGCCACCGCCGGCTTGATCGCGGGCCCCGGTCTCGCCATCCTGCTCGCCTGTCTCCGTCGCCGCCGCGAGAATTCCGCCGCCGTAAACAAGGTCTGAGAACCGAGCGCCACATCCGTGAAGATCCTTACAGAGAATTTGAAGGAGAAAAACGAGCCATGAGAAGACTCGCAGGGATTCTCGCCATCGCAACCATCGCCGGCGCCGCCAGTGTTTCCAGAGCGGAGATCCTCGCCGGTTGGGACATGACGGGGGAACTGGGAAATCAGGCATCCTCGGCCGCAGACACCAACGTGGCGAACATCACGGCAAGCGTCCTCACCCGCGGATCCGGGCTGACGGCCGTTACGACGGCCGACAGTATCAACTCCGACGGATGGACGACCGCCTCCGCGATCGATGCGAACGATTACTACGAATTCGGCATCACGGTCTCCTCTGGATTCGCCGTGGACCTCACGTCGGTCAACTTCGGGGAGCGCAGGTCCGCCTCGGGTATCCGCACGTGGCAGCTTCGCAGCAACCTCGACAGCTATGCCGCGGCGATCACGACCGTGGGAGTCCCCGATGACACGGCCACCCGCCAGCAGTCGGTGGCTCTTCCCTCGGGAACGTTCTCGGATCTCGACGGTTCCGTCACCTTCCGCCTGTACGGGTACAATTCCGAGCTAGCTGGCGGAACGTGGCGGCTGGCGGATTACACGACGGACAACATGATCACGATCCAAGGCTCGGTCGTCCCCGAGCCCGCCTCCGCTGGTCTGCTGGCGCTTGCGGGGCTCGGCTTCGCGTTCAGGCGTCTCCGCCGTCGCAAGTAGCCGCGGGCGTCGCAACGCGCTCCGTAGCCCTTGCCCGCCGGGGTCGGCGCCCCCGGCTACAGCTGACCACGGACAACGGCCCAAAACCCCCATCCGTTCCATCCTTCCATCCTTCCCATCCGTGGTCCTCCCTCCTCCGGGCCTCGGTTTCGCCTTCTGTCGCCTCCATCGCCGCCAGTAACCGCGGGCGCCGCGGAGATTGCCGATGGTAGGGCCGGGCGGCTCGCCCGGCCGTTCGGTGGATACCGGCAGTTTCTTCGTCTTCGAGAGATCCCTCCCACGGCGCGACGAGCCGCCGCGCCCTACCCCCCTCCTCATCGAATCCGTTCCATCCGTCCCATCCGTGGGCCTCCTTCCTCCGGGGTTCGGCAATGCCCCGCGCATTGCGGTTCCTGCGGTTCCCGGCTAGCATCCGCTCGAACGGGAGCGGCGTGTGAGGGTTTGCATCGACATCCAGGCGGCGGTGGCGCAGCGGGCGGGCGTCGGGCGGTACGTGAAGTCGCTCGTCGAGCATCTTGGCGCGCACCGCGGCGCGGACGAGCTCCGCCTCTTCTGCTTCGACTTCCAGCGCCGGGGTGTGCCGTTCGGCACGCCCGGCGCCTCCGTACGGGCCGTGCGGTGGATCCCGGGACGGATCGTCCAGCAGGCGTGGAAGCGCATCGGCTTCCCGCCGTTCGATGCCTTCTCCGGTGCGGCGGACGTCTTCCACTTCCCCAACTTCATCCGTCCGCCCCTCGCGCGCGGACGCAGCGTCGTGACGATCCACGACCTCTCGTTCCTCCGGTTCCCCCACGCCGCGGAGGCGGGGAACCTGCGCTATCTGACGGCGCGGATCGAGGACACGGTCGCCCGTGCCGATGCGATCCTGGCGGACTCCGAGACCATCGCGGGCGAGATCCGCGAGCGCTGGCCCGCCGCCGCCGCACGCGTCCACGGCATTCCGCTCGGGCTCCCCGACGGCTTCGGCCGCCCGCCGGGGGACGCCGTTCGCGCGGTTCTCGCCCGGCACGCCCTCGCCCGCCCCTACCTGCTGTCCGTCGGCACGCTCGAACCGCGGAAGAATCTCGCCTTTCTCGTGGACGTCTTCGAGCGGCTGCGCGGTTTCGAGGGCGACCTCGTCCTGGCCGGCATGAAGGGCTGGAGCTACGAGCCGATCCTCGGCCGGATCGCCCGCTCGCCCCTGGCGGCGCGGATCCGGCATCTCGACTATCCGCCTGATGCCGACCTCCCCGCGCTCTATACGGGCGCTGCGGCCTTCGTGTTCCCGTCGCTCTACGAGGGCTTCGGCTTCACCCCGCTCGAGGCGATGGCCTGCGGCACGCCCGTGATCGCCTCCGCCGGCGGCTCGCTGCCCGAGGTCTGCGGCGACGGCGCGGAGATCGTGGCGGACTACGACGCCGACGCCTGGGCGGGACGCATCGCGGCCGTGCTGGGCGATTCCGCGCGCCGCACCGCGCTTGTCGCCCGCGGCGCCGCCAACGCCGCGCGATTCACATGGGACGCGACAGCGCGCCGGACATGGGACATTTACCGGAAGATCGGCGGAGGAGGATGAGTTGCAAGTTCCAAGTTCCAAGTTTCAAGTTCGTGGCGTCCGCCGACCTTGCGTCGGCGGAGCCGGACATCTTCGCGTCCCGCGACGCGAGGTCGCGGGGGCGCCCCGTGGAACCCGGAACCCGGAACCCGGAACGCGGAACCTTCGAACCGTGAACTGTGAACCCTGAGCCGTGAACTCCTCCCGTCTCCATGTTGTCCTCGACGCCCGCTGGATCTTCCCGCAGATCTCGGGGATCGGGCTCTACACGCGCGAGCTGCTCCGTCACCTGCCGCGTGTCGGTCCGGAGGTCCGGTACACGGTGCTGTTCAACCGCGCGGCGGTCCGCGACCGGGAGTTGGCGGAAACGGGGGCGGGCGCTGCGGGGAACGTGACGCCGCTGTCGGTGCCGTGGGGTGTCTTCTCGCCGTTGTCGCAGGCGCGCATGCCGGGACTGCTGCGCCGGCTCGGGGCGCAGGTGTACCATTCGCCGAACTACATGATGCCCTGCCTCGCATTTCCGCCCGGCGGGCGCGGGGCGGTCCGCGCGGTGGTGACGATCCACGACCTGATCCCCCTGCTGTTTCCGCAGTACACGCC
>CAYXFW010000011.1:14139-20138 GCA_964464305.1 uncultured Verrucomicrobiota bacterium | reverse complement strand
CCCGCGTAATTGGTTGCCGGGGATGGTCTCTCTGAGGTTCAGCATCAGCAGGAGTTTGCTGAAAACATCTTGCAGCACATCGGGATCGGATCCGCTCTGCATCAGCTCCCAGATGCGGGCCAGAAGGTCCGCATAGACCGCGCGCTCGGTGATCAGGCCCTCCGATCCCACGCGCGCCTGATACAGCCAGCCGAATCCGCCCATCGCGCTGAATACCCTCTTGATGGCCGGCTTGGCCGCGACCAGCTCCTTCATCCGGGGCACAATGGGCGACGTTTCTTCTTTGACATAGCCGAAATACGGCGACTCCCGGGCCAGTTCGATCAGCAGTTTGACCGAGGGGGCCGGTCCCTTGTACGCGACTCCGCCGGAGGTCTGGATGATCACCGGCCGCTTCGCGACGGCCGCAAGCGCGCGCCAGTACTGGCGCAGATCGTCCTCCGTCCTGCCCGAGTCCGGCGGCCGCGAGATGATCGCCGCAGGCGCCAGCTTCTCGCCGTGCTTCGCGAAGACGAGCATCTCCTCCGTGTCCTTCCCCTGCACGCCGAGACACAGCGCGCACCGTAGGCCCCAGGTCGCCTCGGCCAGCACCTCCATGCCGCGCAGCTTCTCCTCGGTCGTGAGCAGGTCGACGCTGTCCCCCGACTGCGGCCAGATCATGCCTGGGCTGCCGCACGCATCGACGAACCGCGCCTGCCTGGCCAGCACGTCATAATCAACGGCTCCCGAAGCTGTAAAAGGTGTCGACAGAATCGGGAAAGGTCCCCGGACTCTCGGATCTCCAACCACGGGACCCGCGCAAAGGGGCGACGGGCTCCTACACCCCTGCGTCATGGCTCCGGCCATGAGCCCCGTTGCACCAGCCATCGCCCTCCCGAGCATGTGCCGTCGCGTCATCGGTGTGTGGTTCGACATGGTCGTCCTCTTTCTCTTTGGATACGCTTCACTGTCCCCGCTTCACTGGTATACTGCTTCACTGTCCCCGAACGAGTTTGGCGGCGGCGCTGCGGGTGACGGGGGGGGTGGCGAGGGTCAGGCGGCCGGCGCGGGCTTCGGCGGTGCCGGTGGCAAGGGTTTCGCCGGTGGTGGTCTCGATCCAGGTGACGGCATAGGAACCGTCCACGATGTCGGCGAGGGTCAGCAAGCCGCCGGGTTGGGGGATCGGCTGGCGGCCTTCGCGCTGGTACAGCCAGATGAACTGCGGGTTCCTCAGCCACAGCAGAATCGTGTCGTCACAACTCTGCCCGGCGACGTCGAGGTCGGGACCTTCCCGGCGCCGGAAGCGCTGCAGTTCGAAGGCGGTCCAAAGGGCGCCGCTTCCGCTGTTGGAGATTGCGAGCCGGTGCGTGCCCGCGGAGACTGGCACGGGGAACGCGCGCCAGTACGCCCAGGGCTTCCCTTCCCCTCGCGGAAGAGGCTGGGTCAACGCAGGCTTGCCGTCGACCTCGACGCGCAGCACCGGTGCGCCGGATTCCGAAATCTCCGGCACGTGGACCACCAGGGCGCCGTCGACCGGAAAGGTGGCGCCCAACGTGCGGCGTTCGCCGCCCCGAAGCACGGCCGAGAGGCTCTCCTCGTCGCGCAGCTCTCCGTCGGCATCGATCTCGAACACCTCGGGGCGCTGGGTCGGACACAGGGTGAAGCCGTAGTTGCGCGGCCAGCCTTCGACGAAGACGTCGGCGTGAGACGGCGCCCGGTCCTTCCCGGGGAACGTGAATCGCTTGACCTGCAGCGGACGCCATTCGCGATGCGCGAACGGCACGCCGGCGACGAGATCCGCCACGGGCTTCCAGTAGCGATACATATCCTGCCGGTCGATCCAGTCGTTCCAGCCCCACGGCATGCCGGTGCCCGCGCTGCCGCTCATGAGGGGCCCCCAGAGCCCGTTGTGGACGATGATGCCCGTCGGGTCTTCCGGCACCCAGCCGCCGTGGTGCCCAACGCCATACTCGGTCAGGAGAAATGGCTTCCGATAGCGGGACGTCATGTAGCGCGTGCCCCAGATGCCCGTCTGCGCCATGTCGCGACGGGAGTATGTGTTGGCCGACACCGCCTCCATTTCGGGAAGCCCGTCGACTTCGCGATATCCGTCGAGGTTTCCGAAGTTTGTGTGGATGATGTGCGCGGCGGGGTCGATGCTGCGCAGGTAGGTCGCCATCTCGCGGTGCCATGCGGCCACGGGCTCTGCGCGATAGTCGTTGCAGGCGCTGACCTCGTTCCAAAACTGCCAGGCGTAGACGGACGTCGAGTACGACCAGCGCGCCACGAGATAGCGCAGGCGGTTGCGGAAGAGGCGGCGGGCGTTCTCGTCCGTGAAGAACTGCGCCGGCGCATCGAGGGGTCCGCCGTTGGCGCGATTGTAGGTGAACGTGTTCCACCAGGCGTCGCGGCGCAGGGCCTGCTGGGTCTCGATGCAGCACATCACGTGAAGGCCCAGGCGCTCGCACAGGGTCATGAGGTAGTCGATGCGCCAGCAGTCCTCCTGCCGGTAGCGTCCGGCGCCCGTGTCGGGCCGGGAGCCGGCCTCGCTTTCCACATCGGTCCCCGCGGCGCACCACCATGAGCGCACGAGGTTGCCGCCGGCCCCGGCGAATCGCGAGTACCAGCGGTCGGCCGAGGCCAGGCGTCCGGCGTCGAGGGTGGCGATGTTCATGCCGATGCCGAAGAAGGACGTGCCGTCGTCGAACTCGAAGTAGTGCGGATTGCGCCGGGAGACCCGCAGATGCCCGTGATGGCCGGGGGCGGCGACGGCCGTAAATGTCCTCTCCGGCGAGGTCACGGTCTGTCCGGCATTGCGCAGGCGAAGCGCCCAGCGGTACACGCCGGGCGAGGCCGGGGCGAAGCGCATGCGCCAACCGGACGGGCCCTTCGGAATCAGCATCTCGGCGCCGGAAAGGTCGTCGCGTTCGTAGTCCTGGAAGAAGAACGCCGGAACCTCGACGACGCGGCCCTCCGGGGTGTGAATCACCGCATCGATCACGACCTGGTCGGGATCGTACGGATTCGTCCAGACGCCGCCGGCCTGGAAGGCGACCTCGAACCGAGTGAATTGCGGCACGCGGTCGGGACCTGCGAGAATCCCCTCGAGGCGCGGCCGGTCACGGCATTCGAGGGCGAGGCGCGGCACCGCCAGGGGCGTCGGGTCGCCGGGGATGAGAGTCATTCCCAACCGGTACGCCGTGCCGGCGCGGACCTGGCGGCCCGCGGACAGCCGGGGATAGATCTGGTAGCAGTCGGAACCGGACTCGCGTCCGTCCTGGACCGTGCACAGGACGGCGGCGTCGAACGCCAGCCCCAGCCGCTCGGAACCCATCGCGCCCAGCGCCGCGCGACGGGTGGCGCCGCTGAGAAAATGCCTGCGTTGGGGCGCCTGCGCGGGGAAGACCCCCTCCGCCGAGGGCCACAGAACGACGGGCTTCCCCGACCATTCCGCCACGGGCAGGTCCATGAAGACGCAGGCCTCGGAGATCTCGCAGTCGCGCTCCGGCGTCGCCGTGTAGACGACCTTCACGCCTCCCGCGACTGGCTCGATCCTCTGATCGAGCGTCCACGTCACCCCGGCCACCGGCTCGACCACCGTGCCGCGGAAGACATGGGCCGCACCGTCGCGCCGGGGATAGCCTTCGGCGGCCTTCATCGAGCTCTGGCCCGCCGTGCCGCGCCAGCCTTCGCCCGCCAGAACCAGGTTGGCGTCTCGAACCAAGACGCGATCGCCGCGACGTACGGAGAAACGTCCGTCGGACCGGACATCGATCCGGACGCCCGCCACGACCATCGGACCCGACAGGGCCGGCACGGGTTCCGCACCCCAGCATGCGACGGTCAGCCAAGACGCCACGAGTGTCACAAGTATGCAAGCTGCACCGCGTGTCATGGTCATCGTCCTGCCTCCCCCGCCTTGAGCGCCGGCGATCGCGCGATCTCCGCCCGGCTCACGCGGGAGAGGACGCCAAAACGCCGGGATGTGTCAAGCCAAGGATCGACGACCGTCACCCCCCGAAGCCCGGCCCGGCGATGCGAAGTCTTTCAGGTTTCATCCCTCATCCTTCATCCCCTCGCCGTCCCGTAAATTTCGTGATCCTGTCTTCCTCTTACTCTCACTCTTACTCTTCTCGGCTTTGCGTCTTTGCGTGATGGACCTTCATGACTCTGCGGTTCGGTATTCGATATTCTGCTGTTCGCTTTGAAACGTACTGGTCGCCTCGAATGCCCGAGACCCCGGAGCGCACCCGCGGAGCGGCCGTACCGCTGCACACGACAGACAAGCCACGGCGGCCGGACGACCGTACCGGACAGGATAACAGGATGGACAGGATGCGCGTCCTCCCTACCCATCCTGGAAATCTTGTAATCCCGTCTCCCCTCCGCTGCCTTGCTCCCCGGCGCACGTCTTTGTGTTGCCGCCCCAAGGGCCAACGGTCGACGACTGTTTGGCGCGGCGGGGGGGCGGCGTGTATGCTTCCCGCATGAGCGACGGCTCCCCGTTTCATCTTCGCGCCGACTACGTCCCGACGGGCGACCAGCCCGAGGCGATCCGGGCGCTTTGCCAGGCCCTCGACACGGGACAGCGGTTCCAGACGCTGGAAGGTGTCACGGGGTCAGGCAAGACCTTCACCGTCGCCAACGTGATCCGGCACTGGGGCCGGCCCGCGCTCGTCATCTCGCACAACAAGACGCTGGCCGCGCAGCTCTACGCCGAACTGAAGGGCTTCTTCCCCGAGAACGCGGTCGAGTATTTCGTGAGCTACTACGATTACTACCAGCCCGAGGCCTACATTCCCACGACGGACACCTACATCGAGAAGGATTCGGCCATCAACGAGGCGATCGAACGGCTGCGCCTCGCGGCCACGGATGCCCTCCTGAACCGCGACGACGTCGTCATCGTCGCCTCCGTTTCGTGCATCTACGGCCTCGGCTCGCCCGAGGACTACCGCGAGATGACCGTGCGCCTCGAGCGGGGCGAGGCCTGCAGCCGCGACGCGATTCTCGCGCGGCTCGTCGACATCCAGTACACGCGCAACGATATCGCCCCGCAGCCGGGGAGTTTTCGCGTGCGCGGCGACACCATCGACGTGCATCCGTCCTACGGCCGCGAGATCGTCCGCGTTTCGTTCTTCGGCGACGAGATCGAATCGCTGCGCCGCCTGGACCCCGTCACCGGCCGCGTCGTGGGCGAGGTCCAGTTCGTCACGCTCTCGCCAGCCCGCCACTTCGTGATGCCGGCGGAGAAGATCGGACGCTCGCTCGACGCCATCCGCGGCGAAATGGAGGAGCGTGTGAAGTGGTTCCTCGCGCACGATAAACTCCTCGAGGCGCAGCGCATCCGTATGCGGACGCAGTACGATCTCGAGATGATGAAGGAGCTCGGCTATTGCAGCGGCATCGAAAACTACTCGCGCCTCCTCGCCGGACGCCCGCCGGGCGCGCGGCCGGCGTGCCTGATCGACTACTTCCGCGGCCCGTTCCTGACGGTCATCGACGAGTCGCACGTGACGCTCCCGCAGGTCCGCGGCATGTTCAACGGCGACCGCGCCCGCAAGACCACCCTCGTCGACCACGGCTTCCGCCTGCCCTCCGCCCTCGACAACCGCCCGCTGAACTTCGAGGAGTTCCTCGGCATCACCGGGCCGATTCTCTTCACCTCCGCCACGCCGGGCGACTTCGAGCGCGGCGTCGGAGGGAAGGCCGTTCCGCAGGTCATCCGGCCCACCGGCATCGTCGACCCGCCGGTCGAGGTCCGCCCGCTCGCGAACCAGATCGACGACGTGATGGAGGAAATCCGCGCCGCCGCCGCCCGCAACGAGCGAGTCCTGGTCACCACGCTGACCAAGCGAACCAGCGAGGACCTCTCCGAGTACCTCCAAGCCGCCGGCCTGCGCGTGAAGTACCTGCACTCCGACATCGACGCCATCGAGCGCGTCGACATCCTCCGCGGCCTGCGCAAGGCGGATTTCGACTGCCTCATCGGCATCAACCTGCTGCGCGAGGGCCTCGAC
>CAYXFW010000011.1:13482-14129 GCA_964464305.1 uncultured Verrucomicrobiota bacterium | reverse complement strand
CCATCCTGGACGCCGACAAGGAGGGCTTTCTGCGTTCCGAGACCGCGCTCGTGCAAACCGCAGGCCGCGCCGCGCGGCATACGCAGGGCCGCGTCATCCTCTACGCGGACCACGTCACCGACTCGATGCGGCGGATGATCGACGTCACCCGCACGCGCCGGGAGAAGCAGACCGCCTACAACCTCGAACACGGCATCACGCCACAGGCCATCCGGAAGGGGATCCAGGAGTCCCTCGCAATCCGCGAGGAAGCCGAGGAGATCGAGACCTCCGTCGTCCGCGAGGCCGGCGTCGATTACGACGTCCACCAGGTCATCCAGGACCTCGAGCGCGAGATGCTCGAGGCCGCGGAGGCCCTCGAATTCGAGCGCGCCGCCATGCTCCGCGACCAGGTCCGCGAACTGCGCGCCTCGAAGGAGGGCGGCGGCGCCCCCGCCCCTGCCCGCAACATTCGTTCCACCCCGGGCCGCACCCGATATCCAAGGACCGGGCGTTGACATCAAAACGCTGTGCTGTAATATTGCTTCATGATTCGCACTCAAATTCAGTTGTCGACCCGGATGTACGAGGGCGTGAAGCAGCTTGCCCGGGAAGAGGAGTCCAGCCTGACGGAGGTCGTTCGACGGGCGGTGGGAGACCTGCTCCGG
>CAYXFW010000011.1:0-13472 GCA_964464305.1 uncultured Verrucomicrobiota bacterium | reverse complement strand
GGCCACCGTCCCGCCCAATGGTCCCCGCCTGTGATGCGTGACCCCGGCCGTATTCTGGTCCCTGAGTCGGAGTGGCGCGCGCTGGCCAGCGAGAGCGAAGTGCCGGACGACTTGATGCCGTTGAGGAAACGGGCGTGACCTCGTGCGATACGAACATCCTGTTTCATGCGGCCTGCCCTCGCAGCCCGCTTCATGAGAAGGCTCTGGCGTTCGTCGCGGCGCATGCTTCGGATCGGGATTTTGTCATCTGCGAGCTGGCGCTGGTCGAGTTCTACGGACTACTCCGTAATCCGGCCCTTCTCGAACGCCCGTTGTCCCCGGCCGAAGCCGTCGCGCTGGTTCAAGGCTATCGGCGCAATCGTTTCTGGCGGGTCCTGGACTATCCCGGGAACCTGATGAACGATCTCTGGATTCGCGCGGCAAGGCCGGGATTCGCGCGGCGGCGAATCTACGATGCGCGCCTGGCACTGACCCTTCGGTATCATGGGGTGGACTCCTTTGCGACGCGCAATCTGACCGATTTCGAGGGGTACGGATTCCCGCGACTCTGGGATCCATTGACGGAGGCGTAAGGCATTGCCGACAGCCATCCAATCCATTGTCCGCACCGCGCTCCGCGAGGACATCGGTCGCGGCGACGCGACCACGCGGGCGTTGGTCCCGGTGGGGGCGCGAACGCGCGCCGCGATCGTCGCGCGGCACGCATGCGTCGTCTGCGGCACGGCCGTGGCGCGGGAAGTCTTCCGGCAGGCCGATCCGCGCATCCGCTGCATCGTAAAGCGGCGCGACGGCGCGGAGGCGGCCGCGGGCGACACGCTGGTCCTCCTCGAAGGCCCCGCGCGGGGCGTTCTCACCGCCGAACGCGCGGCATTGAATTTCATGCAACGGATGACCGGCATCGCAACGCTGACGCGCGAATTCGTGCGCCGCGCCACGCCGCACGGCGCCGCGATCCTCGACACGCGAAAAACGACGCCCGGCCTGCGGACGCTGGAGAAATACGCCGTGAAGTGCGGCGGTGGAACCAACCACCGCTGCGGCCTCCACGACCGCGTGCTGATCAAGGACAACCACCGCGCGTTCTGGGCCGGCCGGCAGAAGCGGTCGCTCGCGGACGCCGTCCGCGCCGCGCGCGCCCGCTACCCGCGCCTCATTGTGGAAATCGAGGTCGAGAGCGAGGCGGAACTGCACGACGCGCTCGAGGCGCGGCCCGACTGGGTTCTGCTGGACAACATGATCCCCGCCCTCCTGCGCCGGTGCGTGAAGATCAACGCGGGCCGCGCGAAGCTCGAGGCCTCCGGCGGCGTGACGCTCGCCACCGTCGCGCGCATCGCCGCGACCGGCGTCGACGCAATCTCCGTCGGCGCCCTCACCCATTCCGCCCCCGCCGCGGACCTGTCGCTGGAGTTCCTGTGAACCGGACGAAGGCGAAGCCGGGCGGAGCGGCGATCTCACACGCGTTGGCGTTCGGCCGGGCCGGCGGCCCGGCCCTACCAGAGCCCAAATCGGACGATCGGGTAGGGCGCGACCGCCGGGCGCGCCGGGACGTGGCGTGTGCGCGGTGATCCATCCCACGATCTGAGGGCCGGAGTTGTCGGCACGGCCGTCTCGCATCGGCTCCACGACGTCGCGCCCGGGTGGACCCTCGAGGCCCACGAAACACTGCCCTCGACCCAGGACCGCGCGAAGGAACTCGCCGCCGCAGGCGCGCCGGAAGGGACGTGCGTCCTCGCGCTTGAGCAGTCGCGCGGACGCGGGCGCATGGAACGGACCTGGCGCTCGGATCGCGGCAAGGGGCTTTACATCTCCGTTGTCCTGCGTCCGCCGTGGCCCGCACAGGAGTCCGGCCGGCTCTCGCCCATCGCGGCGCTGGCTGTGGCGCGCGCACTGGACCGGCTCGGCGTGCGCGGCGCACGGATCAAGGCGCCCAACGATGTTTACGTGGGCGCTCGCAAGATTGCCGGAGTCCTCGTCGAGCCGCGTCTCGGCGCGGACCGCATCGAGTTCGCGGTCGTCGGCATCGGTCTCAACGTGGCGCACGGGCTGGTGGACTGGCAGGGCACCGACCTCGACGGCCGCGCGACCTCCTGCGCGATGGAAGGCGCGGAGGTCCCCCTCGTTGCGGCCGCCGCGGCGGTGCTGGCGGCGCTCGACGAGCTTTACCGCGCGAATCGCGACGGGCGGGCCGACGCCCTCGCGGCCGAATGGACCGCCCGCAGCGGCACGCCGGAAGTCCCCGGAAAGTGATGAGTGATCAACGATGAGTGAGGTGGCGTTGCCGGGGACGGGGACGGGCGTATACTCGCGCCGTGAACCGGATTGTCGCGGTCAACGTCGGGAACACGAACACCGCGGTCGCGCTGATGGCGGGCGCGCGCGTGGTGCGGCGCGTCGTCGTACCGACCCGCGGCGTCACGGCCGCCGTCGCAGCGCGCGCATTGACGCGGTTGCGGGCCGGGCCTGTCGCCGGCGGCATCGCGGCCTCGGTCGTCCCGCGCGCCGGACGCATCTGGTTGCGCGCACTCGCGGGTGCCGACATGGCGCCCGTCGTCGAAGTCCGTCATGACCTGAATCTCGGCGTCCGCCTCGACTACCCGCGCCCGGAGACGCTTGGCGCGGACCGTCTGGCCAACCTGGCGGGCCTGGCCGGCCGCACCGGCCGGCCGGTGATTGTGATCGACGCGGGAACCGCGACGACCCTCGATGCCGTGACGGCAAACGGGGTCTTCGTCGGCGGCGCAATCGCGCCGGGTCCGGCGTTGATGCTGGACTACCTCGCCGACCGCACGGCGAAGTTGCCGCGCCTGTCGATGCGCGCCGCGCGCGGCTCGATCGGCCGGAACACGGCGGAAGCGATGCAGATTGCGGCGGACGCCGGCTACGCGGGATTGCTGCGCGGCATCGCCGGCCGGATGGTGTCCGATCGCCGGCTCCACGGAGCCCTCCTCATCGCCACCGGCGGCGGCGCCGACCTCGTCCGCCGCGCCATCCCCTCGGCCCGTATCGACCGCGACCTGACGTTCCGCGGACTGGCGAGGATCTTCGGGCTTACGGCTCCAGCGTGTCGAACTGGGCGTTGAGGGCGAGGTCGCGGTTCATCGCCACGCGCGGGCCGAGCTGGCGGATGAAGCGCGCGGCGACCTTGCGCTTGTATTCCCACTTCTCGGCGTGGCGGAGGAGCAGGAAGGCCGCGTAGATTTCGACGAACATGTCCGTGACGTTCGGTCCGACGAGCTCGCGGAACGACACTTCCTTGTCTTTGAGCCACGCGATGACCGACTTGTAGACCTCGAAGGACTTGAGGATTTCGCCCTGGAGCCGGGCGAGGTCGGCGTCGGCGAAGACGTGCTTGGAGAGCCCGTCCATGACGTCGTCCACGTCGCCGCGGACGAGGCGCGAGACCGCCCAGTTCACCTGGATCTGCGAGGTGCCCTCGTAGATGTTCGTGATACGGACGTCGCGGTAAAGGCGCTCGATCGGGTACTCCTGCATGAAGCCGTTGCCGCCGTGGATCTGCAGCGAGTCGTAACAGATCCGATTGGCGATCTCGGTCGTGTAGTACTTCGCGATCGGCGTCAGCGACTCGGCGATGCGGCCGTAGCGGCGCGTCTCGTCCTTGAGCCCCTTCGCCTCGGCGCCCTGGTGCAGATCGACGATCTCGCTCGTCGCGTAGAGGACCGCGCGCGACGCCTCGCAGAGCATGCGCATGTTCGCGAGCATGGCGGAGACCTGCGGGAATTCCTTGATCGGCTTGCCGAACTGCTCGCGTTCCTTCGCGTACTTCTCGGCCTCGACCAGCGCGGCCTGCGCGATGCCCTGCGCCTGCGCGCCGATCGCGAGGCGGGCGGCGAGCATCAGCCACGCCGTGTAGCGGGCCAGGCCCATGCCGCGGGTGCCGATCAGGTACGCGGGGCACTCGTCGAAGTAGAGCTCGCACGTCGGCGAACCGTGGATGCCGAGCTTGTGCTCGATGCGGCGCACCTTGACCTTCGGGCCCTTCTCGACGAGGAAGAAGCTCAGCCCGCGGCCGCCGCCCTTCTTCGCGGGGTCCTCGCTGCGCGCGAGCACGAGGATGACGTCGCCGCATCCGTTCGTGATAAAGCGCTTCGAGCCGCTGATGGTCCACATCCCGGTCACGGGATCCTGCTGGGCCGTGATGCCCTCGCCGCCCTTGGCGCGCGTCTGAACCGCCGCGAGATCGCTGCCGGCGTCGGGCTCGGTCAACGCCATCGCGCCGGTGAACTCGCCGGTGCTCATGCGCGGCAGGTACTGTTCCTTGAGATCGTCGGTCGCGAATTGGACGATCGTCTCCGCAATGCCGCCTTGGAGGCCGAAGAAGTTCATCAGCGAGGCGTCGGCCTGCGAGATGACCTCGATCGCGGCCGTGTAGACCGTCTCGGGGAACTGCATCCCGCCGAACCTGCGCGGAATCGTCATGCCCATCAACTGCGCGTCGCAAAGGTCCTTCAAGTTGCGCTGGAGCGCCTCGGGAAAGATGACCTGCCCGTTCTCGCACGTGCAGCCGATGTCGTCGATCTCCTCGGCGCGCGGCGCAATGCGGTTCGCGGCCAGCTCGCCGACCGGGTCGCGCAGCGTATCGAGGAACATCGCCTTGGCCTCCGCCGCGTCGGCGTAGGGGCATTCCTCGTCGCCGAACGTCTCCTTCATCGCGAGGATCGCATCCCAGTCCATCACCTGGTCCATGAGGAAGGCCAGGTCCTTGTTATCGGTGTAAAAGTTCGCCATCGGAATTCTCCAGGTTTCAGGTGTCAGGACGGGCGGAGTTTCAAGTTCCAAGTTTCATGTTTCAAGTCGCACCGGAGCGCCCGCCCGCCGTCCTTGAAACTGGGAACTTGAAACTTGAAACTCCTCATTTTCAGGCTTTCAGCAACTTGACCAGTTTCGGCACGACGACCTTCAGGTCGCCGACGATCTTGTAGTGGGCGATGCGGAAAATCGGCGCATTGCCATCGGAGTTGATCGCGACGATCTTGCGCGCATCCATCATGCCGACCCGGTGCTGGACCGCGCCGCTGATGCCGCATGCGATATAGACGTCCGGCCGGACCGTGGCGCCGGTCTGGCCGATCTGGTGGTCCGCCGCCAGCCAGCCCGCGTCGACCACCGCGCGGGTCGCGCCGAGCTCGGCGCCCAGGGCCTGGGCCAGCTCGCGGACGACCGCGAGGCCCTCGGGACTGCCGACACCGGCGCCGGCCGAGACGATGATCTTCGCGTCCTTCAGGTTGACCGTCTTCTTCGCGACATCGCGGCGGAGCACCTTCGAGACGAGTTCCGCCGGCGTCAGCTCGACCGCCAGCGGGCCGATCGCGCCCTGGCGCGCGGCATCCGCGGCCGGGGCCGGGGCGGCGCCGTCGCGCAGTGTGCCGACGACCAAGCCCGCACCCGCGGCGGCAAACGTTGTCATGACCTTGCGGTCGTAGCCCGCGCGCCGCAATGAAATCGTGCCGTTCTGCACGGCGACGCCGTCGCAATCGACCGCGCAGGCGGCCTTGCGCGCGGCGGCGACGGCCGGGCCGAGATCGTTGCCGACCGTCGAGGCGGCAAGCAGCACCAGGTCGGCGGGATTCGCGTCGAGGCACGCGCCGACGGCTTTCGCGTAGGGCGCCGTGACGTAGGCCGCCAGACGCTCGTCATCCGCCACCGCGACCGCATCCGCGCCGGCCGCGATCAGCGCGGGGGCGAGGCCCGCCACGCCGTGGCCGGCGAGGAGACATGTGACTTTCCCGCCCGCGCCGGCGACCTGGCGGGCGGCGGAGAGACACTGGAGACCGACGTCATGGAGGACGCCGTCGTTGACTTCCGCGAACACGAGAACGTTGGGCATCGGCTACTCTCCCTTCAGGACGGCGTCGAGCATGCTCTTGAGGGCCGCTTCGCTTTCGGGGTCCACCTGCTGCGACTCGACGACGCGGGGCGGGATGGCCTCCATCCGCGCGACCTTCATCGCGACGAGCGCGGCCGGGTCGGCGGCGCCCGCGTCGGCGGGGCTGACGACCGGCACCTCGGCCTTCTTCATCTTGAGCTTCAGCATCGCCTTGGCCGGCCTCGGCGCGCGGGGATCGTCCTCGAGCAGGGCAACGCCCATCGACAGCAGCGCGGGGAAGGGAACCTCGACGAACTCATAGCCCATTTCCACCGCGCGCTTGGCGACGGCGCGGCCAGGGCCGACTTCCTCGATCGCATCCACCCAGGAGACCGCCGGCACGCCGAGGGCGGCGGCCAGATGGCGGCCGAGCAGCGAATTTTCGGCATCCGGAACGGCGGTGCCGACGAGCACGAGGTCGAAGGCGCCGGCCTTCGCGATGGCGCCGGCGATCAGGGCCGCGAGGGCCTGGTCGTCCAGCCCGGCCGGATCCGCGCCGACGCGGAGCACCTTGTCCGCGCCGCGGTAGAGGCACTCGCGGAGAACATCCACGTTGCGCGTCTCGCCGACGGCGACCGCCGTCACCTGCCCGCCCTGCGCGTCCTTGATCCGCAGCGCCGCCTCGAGGGCGTTGAGATCCTCGGGCTCGAACCGCGTCTGCATCGCACCGGCGCGGATCGCCCCTGCGTCGTCGAGCACGCCGCCCGTCAGGTCGCGCGTATCCCACACCTCGCGGACCACCACCATAATGTTGATTGCCATGCTATCCCTCTCCCGATCTTCTGCGGACTCGTTCCGGACCCGCCGTCGAAACCCTCCCCCTTTCAGGCTTCAGGTTTCATCCCTCATCTTTCTCACCCGTACCTGTACTTCACGCCCTTCCCACCCTCGGGCTGCTTCCACTCGACGCCCTCGTCCGCGCCCGCCTGGCGGCACGTGCCGCATTCGAGGCAGTTCTCGTGCGAGACGGCGACCTTTCCCGGGTCGTTCGGATCCTTCGTGTAGACCTCCGCCGGACAGGCCTTGAGGACCTTGCGCGTCTTCGCCTTCTTCAGCTTCTCCGCGTCGATCGCGACGTGCGGATGGCCGGGATCCGGCTCGTACTTCGTCCGGTACAGCTTGTCGGCCAGCGTGAGTTTGTCGTCGGGTGTCATGGGGGGGAGAGTTTCAAGTTCCAGGTTTCAAGTTTCAGGTTTCAAGTCGTCTTCTTCGCTTCCGCCTCCGCGTTCCGTCTTCTCTTCGCGCCCTCTGCGTTTTTGCGTTCCGTTTTCCGTCTTCCGTCTTCCGTCTCGCGCCTACGCGAGATGCCTCGCGCGGATGAGGTCGCGAATGGCCTTGAACTTTGGCAGGCCGGTCAGGAACGTCTTGATCGCCTGCTTCTGCGTCTCGGACTTGGTCCGCGAGCTGACCGTGAAATAGTCGATCATCAGCCGGTTGACCTTCTGCGGATAGAGCGAAAGCAGCTCGGGCGAGCCCTCGAGCACCTCGGGCACCTTGCGGTACTTCTTCAGATCCTTCATCACCACGCCCTGGTTGAGGCGGTCGCGGTAGCCGGCGAGGCTCTGCGCGGAGAAGTCGCCGCGCTTCTTCGCCTCGATCGCGGTCTCGGCGGCGCACGTGCCGGATTCCATCGCGTGGTTGGTGCCTTCCTTGTAGATCGACATGTTGACGAAGCCCGCGGCGTCGCCGGCGATCATGACGCCGTTGCCGTGGAGTTCGGTCACCGCGTCGTAGCCGCCCTCGGGAATCATGTGGGCGGAATACTCGAGGAGTTCGGCGCCGCGGATGTACTTGCGGACGACCGGATGGGCCTTGAGCGCGTCCATGACCTCGTTCGGGCTCAGGCCCGCGTGCGTCATCGACTCGATGCGCGCCGCGAAGCCGAGATGGAGGGAGTCCTTCGCCGTATACAGGAACCCTCCGCCAACCAGCCCCTTGAAAGGCGTGCCGAAAAAGTCGATGGCGATGCCCTCGTTCGGATCGAGATTGAAGCGGTCCTCGATGACGCCGCGCGGCAGGCCGAGGATCTCCTTCACACCCACCGCGTATTCCTGCTTCACGAGGCCCGGCTTGAGACCCAGGTCCGCCCGCGCCTTCTCGCTGACCAGGCAGTTGGCGCCGTCGGCCAGAACCACGACATCCGCCCGGAACTCCTCGTCGCCCCGCAGCTTGACGCCGACCACCCGGCGGTCGCCGTTGGACCCCTCGTAGAGGAGGTCGTCGACCACCATGCCCTCGATCAGGTTCGCGCCCGCCGCCTCGGCTTGCTTCGAGTACCAACGGTCGAATTGCGAGCGGTGCACGATGAAGGTGTTGTTGAAGGGCGGCTTGGACCACTCGTCCGCCCCGAAATTCATCGAAACGTGCTCTCCCTCGCCCAGGAAGACCAGCGTACGCCGCGAAACCGGGCGCTCGATCGGAGCCTTCTCGAAGAAGTTGGGGATCAGCTTGTTAAGTACAGTCCCGTACAGCAGTCCGCCAACGTTCTTGGAGCCGCAGTACTCGCCGCGTTCGACGAGCATGACCTCCATGCCGGCCTTGGCCATCGTGAAGGCGGCCGAGAGCCCTGCCGGGCCCCCGCCGACCACGATCGCGTCCATCTTGACCTGTTCGTCGTCGCTCATGCTTGAAACCGCGCCGCGCACGCCGTTTTTTGGCGCGCCAAAGCCGCGATTTGTCCCGTTTTTGGCCCCCAAAGTCAAGCCCGGGGGCCTTGACCCATCCGCAGCGGAGGGACTAGGCTGGGCGCTCGGAGAGGTTGATCGACGCGGGAGGGTGTCATGGAGACCGGGCGGGGAGGCTTGTGGCGGCGGACGGCGGTCTGCCTCGCCGGCATGCTGGCGGCCGGCACGGCGGTCGCAACGGTGACCGGCTGGGGCGACAACTCCTACAGTCAGCGGACGATCGGAGCCGGCAGTTTCGTCGGCGCCCGGGCCATTGGCGCGGGTTACTGGCACACGCTTGTCGTGGCCTCCGATGGCTCCGTCACCGCCATCGGACGCGACGCCAGCGGCGAGTCGACCGTGCCGTCAGGTCTTGGGGATGTCACGGCCGTCTCCGGAGGCCGGGATCACAGTCTCGCGCTCAAGGCGGACGGAACGGTGGTCGCGTGGGGGGACAACACCTATGGCCAGACCAACGTCCCCGCGGATCTCGCGGGCGTCACGGCGATCTCGGCCGGCGGGTTCCACAACCTCGCGTTGCTGGGCAACGGCACCGTGCGGGCCTGGGGGTACGGCTTCTACGGTCAGACCGGCGTACCCGGCGACCTGACGAACGTCATGGCCGTGGCGGCCGGCAATGCCTTCAGCCTGGCGCTATGCAGCAATGGGACCGTGCACGGCTGGGGAGATGATTTCTACCACCAGATCGACATCCCCCCGGACCTCACCAACGCGGTCGGTATCGCAGCCGGATTCGCCCACGCGTTGGCAGTCCTCGGCGACGGCCGGGTCGTGATGTGGGGCGACACGCTGCTGGGCCAGGGAACCGTGCCGGCCTCGCTGACCAACGCGGTCGCAGTGTCCGCGGGGTACGGCCATAGCATGGCGATGACGTCGATCGGACGGGTCGTCTGCTGGGGCACCAACCACATCGGACAGTCGACCGTGCCTTCCGCCGCAAGCAATGCGCTTGCAGTCGCAGCCGGGTTCGACCACAGCCTTGCGCTCATGGACGATACGCCGCGGATCTGGAGACATCCGACGAATGTCGTGGCGAAGACGGGAACCAATGTCTCGTTCAAGGTCGCGGCGACAGGATACATGCCGTCGTACCTTTGGCATTTCAACGGGGCTCGTATCGAAACCTCCTGGAGTACTAACGAAATCCGGATCATGAACGTGGCGGTCACGAATGCCGGCGGCTACTGTTGCGTTCTGACCAACGAGGTCGGCTCGACAACGAGCATGGTGGCCACGCTGACCATCAACAACACCGGGGGCTCCGGCGCCCCCGTCATCGTCTCCCACCCGTCCAGCGAGAGCGTCGACCTCGGTATGGATGCGACGTTTGCGGTCACCGCGACCGGCGCGGTGCCTCTGGTCTACCGCTGGCTCCACGGGGGCTCGGACATCCCCGGCGCCACGGGAACGTCTCACACGGTGACCGGCGTGCAGCCGGCCGATACGGGGGCTTATCATGCGATCGTCACCAACGGGATCGGAGCTGCGACCAGTTCCGTCGCCACCCTGACGGTCCGCTCCGCCCCCGGCTTCACCCTGCATCCGCGCAGCATGATGACCAACGCGGGGGCCACCGTGATCCTCTCGTGCATGGCGACGGGCTCGCCGCCCATCGGCTACCTTTGGAGGTTTCAAGGCAATCCCGCGACGGGGGCATCCAATACGCTCCGTCGTTCCAACGTGACGACCAACGACGCGGGGGAGTACTTTGCCATTGCGACCAACACCGTCGGCGCAGCGACCGGCCAGGTCGCCGTGCTTCAAATCGTGGAGACGCCCGCGCAGCTCGCCCCCGTCTTCACGCAGCAGCCCGCAAACTGGTCGGGGCCGCAGGGACAGAGCGCCCTGTTCGAAGCCGCTGTCGCGGGCGCCGAACCCTTCCTGTATCGCTGGAGGTTCAACGGCGCGGACATTGAAGATGCCACGGGACCGTCGCACACGGTTGCCGCGGTGCAATTGTCCGATGCGGGCGGCTACAGCGTCATCGTGTCGAACGATTTCGGATCCGTCACCAGCCGCACTGCCGTGCTGACTGTCGGCCAGCCGCCGTCCATCACGGGCCACCCGCAGGCCGTGAACGCACCCTACGGCTCGCGGGTCCAGTTCGTGATTCACGGCACGGGCAGTCCCACCATGTCGTGCCGCTGGTTCCGCAACGGCGCACCGCTCGGCATATCGACTCCCGTCGGAAGCCCACTGACCCTGCCCGCGGTCACGCTGGCCCAGCAGGGTTCGTACCACGCCATCGTCACCAACTGGGCGGGCAGCGCGACCAGCGAGGCGGCAACGCTCACGGTCTACACGAACGGGCTGGCCGTCGTGCCCTGCCAGATCGTTTCCGGCGAGAGCACCGGACGCCTGGTGCGGTTGACGATCGCGCTGGAGGCCGGCTGCAACTACCGCGTTCAGTGCTCGACCAACCTGGTGGACTGGGACGACGTGACAAACTTCCTCAGCAGCGCCGCATCGGCGGACTTCCTGGGCCAAGCCGGGACGAATTCGGCGCTACGGTTCTTCCGGGTGGTCTCGCCCTGACGGACGGCCTCGGCGCCGGGTTACCGGGGGAGCACCACGACGTCGGCGGGGGCGATCGCGAGGAGGGCGGGCTCGGCCTGGCCGTCGCGGGCGACGACCGTCGGCCTCAGTTCGAACACGCGGAAGACGGGCGCTGCGGCTCCCGCGCCGCCGTTCGCGGACCGCAGGCGGACCTGCTGCTGCACGACCTCGCCGAGATACGCCGTCTCCAGAACCTCGCCGCGGAACACATGGGCGGCGGCCGGCGCGCCTCCATGCGCGAGGCGGAGGGCCTCGGGCCGGAGCGCCAGGGTCACGTCCGCGCCCGCCGCCGCCCCGCCGACATCCGCGGCATCGACCGGGCCGAAGGGCGTGGCCACGCGCCCGCCCGCGCCGGCGCGCGACTCGACGCGGCCGTCGAGGAAGTTCGTTTCGCCGATGAAGCCGGCGACGAACCGGTTCGCCGGGTGCTGGTAGACGTCGTTCGGCCGGCCGCATTGCTCCACGCGGCCCGCATTGAGGATCGCAAGGCGGTCCGCGATCGACATCGCCTCCTTCTGGTCGTGCGTCACGTAGATCGCCGTGAGCCCGGCCCCCTTGCAGATTCGCCGGATTTCGGAGCGCATCTCGATCCGAAGCTTCGCGTCGAGGTTCGAGAGCGGCTCGTCGAGCAGCAGGCACTTCGGATGGACCACGAGCGCGCGGGCCAGCGCGACCCGCTGCTGCTGACCGCCGGAGAGCTGCGCGGGGCGGTGGCCGGCCCGGTCGGACATGTGCACCTGCGCCAGGGCCTCGTCGGCGCGGCGGCGGACCTCCTCGCGCGGCAGCTTCCGCATTTCGAGGCCGAACGCGACGTTCTCGCGCACGGTCATGTGCGGCCACAGCGCGTAGGACTGGAAGACCATGCCCGTGTCGCGGCGATGGGGCGGCTCGTGGGTGATGTCTTTCCCGCCGATCCGGATCGCGCCCTCATCAGGCCGGTGGAAGCCGGCAATACAGCGCAGCAGCGTCGTCTTGCCGCAGCCGCTCGGCCCCAGTAGAAAGAACAGCTCGCCCGGTTCGATTTCCAGCGACACGCCGTCCACGGCGCGCAGCCCGCCGAACCGCTTCACGACCTTCTCGATGGACACCCCTGCCGCCATGCCGCGAAGTCATACCAGACCGCCGCCCCCCGGGCACGCCGAAACGAGCGCCCGCAGGTTCGGCGGTTCCGCGTTCCGGGCTCCGGGTTGGAACGGTGCGCGGTTTCAGGTGTCAGGTTTCGGATGTGGGGCATCGGCGCGGGATGGGATTTAGACCGTTCCGCCATGACATGCGGATCGATACCGATTCCAATAGCGACCCCGACCCCGGTTGCATATTTCCGCCAACAGTATCCTGACAGAGAGCGGCCTTCTGGGCATGTCCGGGCCGGTGGCGCATTCGTAGTCCTTTCGGGTCAAGGGGACGGATCCCCGCGCAGGGTTTCGATCACCCGGACCGGAAACGGCTTGGTCGTCTCGCCGGAGTACAGGGTCTGGTGCGGGAACGGGATTTCGATGCCCTCCCGGTCGAAGGCCAGTTTGACCCGACGTAGAAATTCCCGGCCGACCATCCATTGCCGGATCGGCCGGGTCTTGATGCGGCCCTTGATGATCACCGCCGAATCCGCAAATTTGTCCACGCCGAAAATCTCCGGTTCCGCGACGATCAGCGGGCCGAATGCCGGGTCCTGCTGAAGGTCGTGGATGACGGTCTTCAGGACCCCGCAGACGTGGTCGGTGTTTTCCTTGTAGGCCACGCCGATATCGAACACGTAACCGGACCACTCGTGCGTCATGTTGCTCAGCGTGGTGATCGTGCCGTGGGGAAAGATGTGCGTGATGCCCGACAGGTCGCGCAGGATGATCGTGCGGAAGTTGATCTCCTCGACCAGCCCGCCGGTGCCGTTGATGACGGCCACGTCGCCGACACGCACCTGGTTTTCCAGGATGAAGAAGAACCCGGAAATGATGTCGCGCACGAGGTTCTGCGCGCCGAACCCGACCGCCAGACCCAGGATGCCCGCGCCAGCGAGGATTGGGCCGATCTCAACCCCCATTTCCTTCAAAATCATCAGCAGAAGCGTGACCCACACGGCAATGTGCGCTCCATGCCGCACCAGGCGAAGCAGCGTCTCGACCCGCTTTTCAGATTCGGACGGCGGCTCCCCGGCGACCGCGGATTGCGTCTTCAGCCGCTTTTCCAGCCGCGCCAGCACCTTCCGGATGGCAAACAGGACTCCCCACGCAATCAGGAGAATCAGTACAATTCGCAACGCCGATTCGATCAGGGTCTGCCAACTCACCTGGCCAAACAGATTCAGAAGAATATCCACGAGTTGTCTCCGGGTTGCTTTACTGCGACCGTCG
>CAYXFW010000010.1:0-20552 GCA_964464305.1 uncultured Verrucomicrobiota bacterium | reverse complement strand
CCAGTCGGAAACATTTGTAACATCCGCATCGACATCGGCATATCGATAGGCCTGCCCCAGGGGAGACCACCGGGATGGCGGCTGCTCGGTGAAGGCGGACACGTCGCCCGCAGCGAAGTCGTTCGTGTAGGGCGCCGAAACGTCAGCCCAAGCCGACAGGGCCGCCAAGGTCGCCGCAGCGGCCCATCCAGAAACCGAAACTCGCTTCATTGCAATCTCCGTCCCCACCCGCCGTGCCAGTCCACAGTGTACGCAAACCTGCCGGCTAATTCCATAGCAGGAATCGTTCCATGATGGGCGCGTCTCCGGTCGTACGGCCCCGGTGCCGGCGTGTTATCCGGCGGAGGAAACATCCACCTTGCGAATGGCCAGCGTGAACGTGCCGGGATCCCAGTCTGCGACGATCCGGCCGCGCGTTGTCATGCCCATGAGTGCCGCGGGACGGCTGGACGCCATCGCCAGCGCCTCGCCGATCGGGATGCCGGCGAATCGCACGGTGTTGGCCACCGCGGTATGCAGGGACAGGGACGATCCGGCGAGATTCGGAGCCCCGGGAACCGAGACGCGGCCGGCAGGGGTGTGCTCCACGGTATCGCCGGCGATCCTGTAAAACCCCGGAGGGCAGCCAGCGGCGGACATGGCATCGGTGACCAGAACGGTTCGGGCCGGCGTTTTCGCCCGGATCATGGCCTTCACGGTCGCGGGCGGAAGATGATGGCCGTCGACGATCAGGCTGGCGGTCAGTTCGTCCGCCGCGAGCTGTTCCCACAGGAAATTCGGATGCCGCGGCAGGATATTGGAACAGCCGTTGCCCAGGTGGGTGGAGAGCGTGGCGCCGGCCTCCACCGCGGCACGGATCTGCTCCGGCGACGCAGCGGTGTGACCGATCGCCACGCGGGTTCCGGCGCGGACGAGCGCCTCGATGAGCGGAATCGCGCCGGGCGCTTCGGGGGCGAGGGTGACGAGGACGATCCGTCCGCAGGCCGCGTCCTGGCGGCGCATGAAATCGCCGAGCAGGGCCGGCAGGACGTGCACGCGCCGGTGGGCACCGCGCGGGCCATCCTTGGGGCTGATGTACGGGCCTTCCATGTGCAGGCCGGCGATCGAGGGATGGCCGGCTTCGAGCACGGCGCCGGCGCAGCGGGCGAAATTGTCCAGGGACGAGGTGATCAGCGTGGGAAGAAACCGGGTCACGCCCGTCGCCAGCATGGCGTCGGCCGCCCGCCGGACCTCCTCGGGCGTCACGGCGGGATCGTTGAAATCCACACCGCCGTACCCGTTGACCTGAAGATCGAAAAAACCGGGGCTGCCAACCATCATGGGGTCACCTTCGAAGGCGGATCCGCGAGCCGTGATCGGCGGCGGGCGGGGCGGGTTCGCCCGCCGCTGCCGGCGCGACGGCCGGTTCTCCGGAGGAGAGCTGCTCGCGCATCCGGATATATCGGTCGTTCATGTCGCGGTAGGACTGGACGATCTCCGCGTGCGAGTGTTCGAGATCCTGCAGACGGCGTCGCGTCGCGTCCAGCGCAGCCCGCTCCCGCCGGGCTTGCTCCTCGGCGAGGTGAATCCGGGTCTCGTTCTCATGCCGGACGACGGCCGCCTCTTCCTGCACCTGCTGGAGTTCCGCGGACTTGTCCGCGAGCTGCGTGGCCAGCAGATCGTAGTTGGCGGTCAGATCGCGATACGCCCGGATGAGCCCCTCGTCGCCCTCCGCGGAGGCCGCCGCGCTTTCGTGGGACTGCTTGTGAAGGGACTCGATCTCTTTGCGCAGGCGCTCGATCTCTTCGGCCGAGGTCAGTTGTTCGTCCTCCGCGCGGCGCCGGAGATCGGACATCTTCGCCTCGCCATCCTGCACGGCCGCCGATTCCTTCTCGAAAAGCGCCTTCCACTTCGCCGCCTCGTTTTCGAACCGGTCCCGCTCTCGCGCGATCGTCTGCCAGGTCAGCGTTCGCTCCGGCGCCGGCACGGGCAAAGGCGCGGGCGGAGGTTCGGGAACCGGAGGCGGGTCCGGAACGGGGATGAAGTCCGGCAGCTCCTGCATAATCTCGGGCACGGGTTCCGCCTCCAGCGGAAACGCCAGTTCCAGTTGCGGAACCGGCTCGGGCTCAGGCTCCGTCATCGGCACAGCCACAGGGACCGGTTCTGTCACTTGAAGGGACACGGGTTCAGGAACCGGCTCGGGCTCCGGTTCGGGTTCGGGTTCGGGTTCCGGAACTGGCTCGGGCTCCGGCTCCGGGACTGGCGGCGGAGGCGGCGGTTCGGGCTCGATGTCCATGTCGGGGTCCGGCACAGGCTCCGGTTCGGGCTCCGGCGCGGCAAACTCCTCCGGAGCGATCTTCTGCGTATCGCCCTTGGAGACCGGCTCCTCCGGCGGCGCCACCGGCGCCTCGGACTCGCCAAGAATGCGGACCTCGCCCGTGCCCAGATGCCGCAGGCTCAGCGGCGGTTCCAGGGCGCCTTCCGCCAGCATGCCCTCGAACGCCTTGGCGTGAGCGGGGCCGTAGGAGGGGCCGTCGGGCAGGTCGAGCATCCAGACCATCTCGAGTTCCGCCACCTCGGAAGCCGGGCTCCAGTCCACCTGGTCGGCGGAGAGGACGTCCCCGGGCGCCACGCGCCCATCCTCCGCCCATGCCTTCAGGGACGGCAGATCCACCGGGCCGTAGACCTCCCCGGACTCCTTCTTCAAAAACCACGTCGAAGATTCACTCATGATCGAACTGACGGCCTCATTTTTCCGGAATGAAGAGCTTCTGCCCGACGCGGACCTTCGACGGATCCGAGATCCCGTTTTCCTGCGCGATGACGGCGGAACTGACGCCGTAGGCGGCCGCGATGGCCGAGAGGGACTCGCCGGCCTTGACCACATGCTCGTAGCCGGACGAGCTGGACGAACGCCGCGTCACCGTTCGCGCGCCGGACGAGGAGGATCCGACGGACGACTTCTTCATGATCTCCGCCATGCGGCGGCTGATGTCGTCGACGATGGCCTGCCGGTCGGTCTCCCGCGCGGCCTCCAACTGACGGACGCGGGTCCCGATCTCCTGCACCTGCCCCTGGAGGAGACGTCCCTGGCTTTCGCCGGCCGACGACGCAAGCTTCCGGACCGATTCGGTCTCGGCGGCGAGCCGCTGCGTCTCCATCTCGATTCCCTCGATGCGGCCGGACAGGCGTTGAATCTGTTCCTGCAGCGTGCGCAGATCCTCCTGCTGCCGGACCTGCTGTGCGTTCACGTCCTCGAAGTACGTCGCGCACCCCGGACCGGCGGCGAGCGCCAGCGCGACCAGGGCGACCGGAGACCATGTGTGAAAGATGCGGATCATGGTCCCACCCTAGCGGACGAGCGGCCCAATTCAAGCAAATCCGACGCCGGAGAGTTCCAACGTCCGGAAATCCTGCGAATGGAGGCTTCCAAGCCTTGGACGGTCAATGGTACGTTGGCGGGGATCCTTCGATTCGAAGGCGGAGATGGAACATGACGCACGGTGCAGGGTGGAGCTGCTGGGTCTCGGTTGGGGTGCTGTCGTGGAGCGCCGGATGCGCCACGAAGGAGTTCACGCTGCCGGTCCGGCCGGAACCGGCGCCCTGCGTCGAGGTCGCCAAGGCGGCCTGGAAGCCGATGAACAAGGCCACGCCGACGGCGGAGCCGGTGACGGTGGACGGTCACAGCGCCGTGCGACTCCTGTGTCCCTTCTCCCAAGGGCCGGTCGACCGCATGTCGTGGGATGTGCCGGTCCGGCTTGACCTGTCCGCCGCTCGCGGGCTCCGCTTCTCGATGCGGTGCGACGATCTCGCCCCCATCGCGAGCTTCTCCCTCTACATCCGCAGCGGGGACGGTTGGTACCACGCCTCGTTCAGCCCGCTGGCTACGGGCGTGTGGCAGGACGTCACCGTGGATCTTGCGTCCACCCGGCCGGAGGGAAAGCCCGCCGGATGGGGCCAGGTCGACACGCTCCGGTTCTCGGCGTGGCGCGCGGCGGCGAAGGACACGTCGTTCTTCATCGGAGACGTGCGTCCGGTCGGCGTTCCGGGCGACGACGTCCTGGTGGCGATCCTCCGCGCCGATTCCGTCACGCAGCAGACAACAAACGAATTTCGGTCGATCCATGGCACGGTCGAAACCATGGCGCGAATGTTCCGGGCCAACGGCGTTGGATGCGCCGTGCTCAGCGATCTCGAGGCGACGCCGGAGCGGCTCGCGAAATTCCGCATCGTGGCCCTGCCCTACAATCCGAAACTACCGGCGGGTTTGGAGGACGATCTCGTCCGGTACGCGGCCGGCGGCGGAAAACTGATGGCGTTCTTCTGGGTGCCGGAGAAGTTGCGCGCGGTCCTGGGGGTTCAGGGCGGGACGTTCGTGCGACAACAGCACGCGGGCACATTCGCGGCGATCCGTCTCGCCAAGGACGCCCCGCAGGGCGCCCCGGAAACCGTGGGGCAGAACTCGCACAACATCCAGGCTTTCACGCCGACGCCGGGCGCCGGCTGGCCGCTGGCCGAGTGGCTCGACGACCGCGGGAACCCGGCCGGTCACGCCGCGATTGTTGGTTCGTCGAACGGCATGGTGATGACGCATATCCTGCTGCCGGACGATCCCGAGGCGAAGGGCCGGATGATGCGGGCCCTGGCGGGCGGGTTTGCGCCGGAGATCTGGCGGCAGCTCGTGGAAGACCGGCTTGCTTCGATCGCGGCGGATACCGGATTCTCCGCGTTCGACGAGGCCGCGCGCGGCATCCGGCGCCTGGACCGGTGGAGCTGGCGCGTCTACCGCGCGTTGTCGGCCGCCCGGTCGGCCCGCGCCGCTTCCTTCCGCGCGCTGGAGGAGGGCCGGTATCCCGATGCGGCCGAACAGGCGGATGCGTCCCGGCAGAAGCTGCTTGAGGCCCTGTGCACCGCCCAGCCGGCAACCCCGCTCAAGTTCCGGGCCTTCTGGTGTCACGACGCGTACGGCGTGAAGGGGATCGACTGGGACGAGGCGGTCCGGCGGCTGGCGGACAACGGGTTCACCGCCATCGTGCCGAACATGCTCTGGGGCGGATCGACATTCTTCCCGAGCCAGGTGCTGCCCGTCGCCGCTGCCGTGGGCGAACGCGGCGACGCGATCGCGGCCTGCCTGGCGGCCTGCAGGAAGTACGGCATCGAGATCCACGTTTGGAAAGTGAACTGGAACCTCGGCCACACGGTCCCGAAGGAATTCGTCGCGCGCATGCACGACGAGGGCCGCCTGCAGGCGAACTCCCGCGGCGAGGAGGAGCCCTGGCTCTGCCCGTCGCACCCGGAGAACCGGAAACTCGAGATCGACTCGATGGTCGAGGTGGCGCGGAACTACCCGGTCGACGGAATCCACTTCGACTACATCCGCTACCCGGACGGGGACCATTGCTTCTGCGCCGGCTGCCGCGAACGGTTCGGGCAGGCGATCGGCGCGAAGGTGGAGAACTGGCCGAAGGACGTGCTTCGCGGCGGGGCCCTGGTCGACCGGTGGCTCGACTGGCGGCGCACGAACATCGATGCCGTCGTCGAGGCGGTCAGCCGCGAGGCGCGGGCCGTGCGGCCGGGCATCAAGATCTCGGCCGCGGTGTTCCGCGAGTGGGAAACCGATCGCGACGGCGTCGGGCAGGATTGGAAGCTCTGGTGCGACAAGGGCTGGCTCGATTTCGTGTGCCCCATGGACTACATGGACAGCAACCTGCGGTTCGAGAATGTTGTCGCCCGGCAGGTGAAATGGGCGGGGCGCGTCCCCTGCTACCCGGGCATCGGGGTGAGCGCATCGTCCTCCCGCTTCGGAGCGGCGAAGACGATCCAGCAGATCCGGATCGCCGAGCGGTACAACACGGGCGGGTTCATCATCTTCAACTATGGCGTCCCGGAAAGCCGCGACCTTCTCCCCCTGCTCGGCCGCGGCATCACGCGCCCCGCACGCTGATTCTCCGCCTCCCCCGGGACAAGCCCGGCGGGGCGGCCCATCCCCAATGCCCCTCGCCGCGCTCCCCCCGGGCTTGCCCCGGGGGGGCGAAAATGGAAGGCTGGACGCATGCGGTACACCGGCGAGAATGTACGCATCCCTCACAAGCTCCGGCTCGACTGGACCGGATGGCTCTCCGAGGGCGTGCCCTTTCCGCCCCTCACCGCCGAAGCGATCCGCGCAACGACCCCCGCATGGATCGATGACGGCCTTCGCCTCGACACGTTCCGCATCGCCGGCGATCTCGCCCAGATTCTCTTCTCCTGCGCGCCGGGCATGAGTCCGGCGCTCTTCGCCGGACGCGTGAAGGGCCGGCTTCAATATGCCCTGCGCGCCGCAGGCGCCCCTGTCGCATTCAGCCGCAAAGTCTCGGTCCGGTCGCTGGGCGACAACACGCGTGCGGACGTCGAGGCCTACCTTGCGCATCAGGTGCAGCGCGGCGAATTTGCCGACCCGCGCTTTCGCGAGCGAATGCAGCGCTACACCCTCGTTCGCGACAAGGTCGATCTCGCGGCGCCCGCCGCTGGGGCCATGGGCGCTATTGGTACAACCTGCACCTCGTTCTCGTGACCGCGGACCGCTTTCGCTTTGGGGGCGATGCGGTCCTCTCCGGCCTGCGCGATGGCGCCGTCGAGACCGCGGACCGGGGCGGGCATGAGCTCAAGTCCGTGGCCGTGATGCCGGACCATATTCACCTGGCCCTTCGCGGCAACATTGAGCGGTCCCCGCTGGAGATCGGGCTGGAGTTTCAGAGCCGGCTGGCGGATGTGGCAGGGTGCCGGGCGTGGCAGGACGAGTTCTACGCCGGCACATTCAGCGAGTACGACGTCTCCGCCATCCGCCCCTGATTCTCCGCTCCCCTGGGCAAGCCCGGGGGGGCGTTCCTTCGGGGGGACCACCCGTCGCCACGCCCCCGGACAAGCCCCCGGGGGGCCGTCTTGCGCTCCCCTCGGGCTTGTCCCGGCGGGAACAGTGCCCCTCCGCCGCGCTCCCCCCGGGCTTGCCCGGGGGGCGAAAATGAAGGGCCGAGCGCATGCGGGACGAACGGCGGCGGCGAGAGGCCTACTTCTTCTTGAACAGCGCCTCCAGCGACGGATCGAGCGCGAGGGCGCGCCGGTAGGCCGCGCGGGCGGGTTCGAGATTCCCCGTCATGTGCAGCGCAACGCCGAGGTTGTGCCATGCAAGCGCGTGATCGGGGGCCAGCCGGACGGCCTTCTCGAGGAAAGGTCGCGCAGCGGCCGGATCCCCGGCCTCGAGCGACAGCGTGCCCAGGTTGTACCAGGCGTCTGCGTAGTCGGGCCGCCGCCGCACGGCCTCCTCGTAGCGAGCCCGCGCCAGATCCGGCCGGCCCGCGGCGCGATCGAGGTTCCCCAGCCCGTTGAGCGACTCGACATGCGCCGGGTTCCACTGCAACGCGGTCTCGAAGTCACGCCGGGCGCCGTCGAAATCCCCGTTCAGCGCGCGAAGCGTCCCGCGGCTGGCCCGTGGCGTCGACAGGCGCGGATCCGCGGCGACTGCCGCTTCGTAATCCGCCATCGCCTCGGACGTCCGTCCCGCGGCCTCGAACGCCTGGCCGCGATTGTTGAGCGCGAGCGCGCTGTGCGGGTGCAGCGCGACGGCGTGCGACCACAGCGCGAGGCTGTCGTGCCAGACCGCGATCTGGTTCGCCGACAATGTGGCGCATGCCACGAGGACGCCGAGAACCGCGGCGCCGAGCGCCGCGGAGGCCGGACGGGAGACGCCGCGGTGCGCCAACCGCACTCCGCCCACGGCCACGACGGCGGAGAGCGCCCAGGCGGCGACGTAGGTGTAGCGGTCGGCGGCCATCTGCGGCCCGCTCTGCGCCAGGCCGAGCACCGGCGCGACGGCGACCAGGGCGAACGCCCCTGCGGCGGCGAGACCCGGAAGACGCCGCGCGGCGAGCATCACGGCGAAGACCGCCGCACCGCCCGCGAGCGCGGGCCCCAGGTACGCCCATGCGGCGGGATCGATGGGCAGCGGCAGCGGGTAGAGCGGACTGAGGCCGATCGGGGCCACGGTGCGCCCGATATAGAACGCCAACCCATAGCCCGCCTGCACGATGCGCTCCGCCGTGCCGTGGATCGCGAAGGAAAGCATGGCGCCCGACTCGCGCGCGACCGTGGCGGAGACGACGGCGGAGGCGAGCGCCAGAAGGAGCATCGGCCACTTCTCGAGCAACATGCGGCCGGCGAAGGCCACGGCACCTTCGCCGTCGCGACGACGGTGGAGCACCCAGAGGTCGAGCACCAGCAACAACACGGGGAACACGAAGGCCTGCCCCTTCGCGAGCAGGGCGGCGCCGAACCACGCGGTGGCCGCCAGACACCGCCGCGCGGACGGCCCGCCGCCGGTCCACACGCCCCCGAGCCAGACGAAGAACGCCGCGAGGAGGAAGACCGCCGACAGCACGTCCCGCCGCGCGGTCGCCCATGCGACGGGTTCGACCCGCAGCGGATGCAGCGACCAGAGCAGCGCTCCGGCAAGGCAGGCCAGTGCGAGCGGCCACGAGTCGCCGTCCGACCCCGGCACCCGTGCGCGACGCAGGAGCCTGACCAGAACCATCGCCAGCAGGCCCGCCGACAGCGCGTGCAGTCCCAGGCTTCCGAGATGGATGCCGGCCGAATTGACGCCCCAGAGGGCATGGTCGATCGCATAGGACAGCCACGTCAGCGGCTGGTAGTGGCCCAGGCGCGTCCCGGTCGCCATCCACGCGATGTGATCCGCCGTGAAGCCCTGCCAGTTCGGGTTGTGGAGCAGGACCTCGGGATCGTCCCAATTCGTCCACCCGTTGCGGACGGCGGGCAGAAGAACGAGAAACGTGACCAGCGCGGCCGCCACCGCCGCAGCGACGGAACGGGCGGGCGCGGCGGGCGCGGACGCATCGGGGGATGCATTCACGAGAGCGGATCGAGGCCGGGGAACTGCAGGCGGCGGCTGCGGTACCAGCAGAAACCGATCAGGTCGAAGATCGTCCGCGGAAGCCGCTTGAGGTTCGTGTACTTCGATGCGCCGTGGCGGCGCGGGCGGTGGTCCACCGGAATTTCCATGACGCGACGGCCGTGCATGCGGAAATAGGCCGGCATGAACCGGTGGGCGCCGTTCACCGGGGGCAGATCGTCAACGCAGGCCCGCCAGAAGGCCTTCAGACTGCATCCCGTGTCGCGGACGCCGTCCCGCGTGAACCAGTTTCGCACCGTGTTGCCGAGGCGCGAGGCGGCGCGGCGCGACCACGAATCGCGGCGCTTGGCGCGATAGCCGCAGACGGCGTCGCACCCATGCAGCGCTTCCAGAAGGCGTGGAATGTCGGCGGGATTGTTCTGCAGGTCGCCGTCCATCGTCACCAGCACATCCCCGCGCGCCGCGCGAAGGCCGGAAAGCATGGCGGACGTCTGGCCGCAGTTGCGGACGGTGCGGACCCCGCGGACGAACGCGTGCTTTGCGACGGCCTCGCGGATGCGGTCCGGCGTCGCGTCGGACGAACCGTCGTCGACGAACAGCACTTCGAGATCCGGCAGCGCCGCCCGCAGCGGCTCGAACTCCGCCGCCAGCGGCAGCACGTTCTCCTGCTCGTTGTAGACCGGGATGACGACCGAGACACCCATGAAACGCCTTTCCATCCGCCCCGCCGCGGATCCGACCCATCGTAAGCTCCCCACCGCCCCCCGACAAGACCGGCTCAACCTCCGCGCAACGGTGCACGTTTTTTGTAACGATCGTTACAAAGAACGTGCACGCCGGCGGGGGCCCGGGGAGGCACGAACGGGCGCAGGGCAGGTCTGCGGTCATCCTTGGACAGCCGGCCTCCGGCGTGGCAGGATGGGGGTGTGGCGGAGGGCGTACCATGACGAGGATGAACCGGCGGCAGTTTCTTGGAGCGGCAACGACAGGCGCGGCGGCGATCGGCGCATGGCGCGCGCGGGGCCAGGGGGCGGCGGCGCCCGGGGTGAAGCTCGGGCTGATCGGGTGCGGGTGGTACGGGCTGGTCGACGTCGAAGCCGCGTTCCGCGCGGGCGGCGTCGAGGTGGCGTCGGTGTGCGACGTCGACCGAGACCACCTGGCGGCGGCGGCGGACAAGATCGCGACGCTACAAGGGAAGCGCCCGCGCGAGTTCAAATTGTACGGGGAGATGCTGGCGGCCGGCGGGATGGATGCCGTCGTCATCGCCACCCCGCCCCACTGGCATGCGCTGCAGTTCCTCGCCGCGCTCGAGGCCGGACTGGACATCTACTGCGAGAAACCGCTGGCCTACGACATCCGCGAGGCGCAGGCGATGGCCGCGGCGGCGGAGAAGAAGCCCGGCCGCGTGATCCAGATCGGCTTCCAGCGCCGCCAGAGTCCGGCGGTGCGCGCCGTGCGCGACTTCGTCAAGGCGGGCGGCATCGGCCGCGTGGTCCAGGCCGACGTGCAGATCCACTACGCGGCCGGGATTCTCGACACGACGCCGCAGGATCCGCCCGCCGCGCTCGACTGGGATCTCTGGTGCGGCCCGGCGCCGAAGCTGCCCTACTGCCCGCAGATCGGCCACAAGGCATGGCGGCTGGAGAAGGAATACGGCCACGGCCATCTGGTCGACTGGGGCATTCACCTGATCGACGCGACGCGCTGGATTCTCGGCGAGTCGATGCCGCGCTCCGTGCAGGCCGTCGGGCGTCTCGTGAAGTTCGGCGGGAAGATCACGACGCCGGACACGATGTCCGCCTGGTTCGACTACGCCTCCGCCCCCGTCGCCTGGCGTCACCGCATCTGGGGCGCGCAGGAGTACGATCCCGACACGTCGAACGGCATCCTCCTGCACGGCGAGGAGGGCACGGTCTTCGTCACCGACGCGCGATGGGTGCATGTGCCGAAGGCGAAGAACGCCGAACGCAAGGTCACCGAGGCCAAGGCGGATCTGGCGAAGGAGCACATGGCCGACTTCCTCGACGCCGTCCGCGCGCGCCGCCCGGCCTCGTGCCCGACCGCCGAGGGCTTTCTCTCGACCGCCGCCGTCAAGCTGGCGATGATTGCGAACGACACCGGCGCGGCGGCCGTCTGGGACGCCGCCGCGGGCGAGGCCTCGGGCGCAGCCAGGGCGGGCATGAAGCGCGACTACCGCGCGCCCTGGAAGCACCCCCATGGATAAGGAAAATACGAAATCCTAATTCCGAAGCACGAAACAAGCACGAAACCCGAAGCACGAAATCAACAGAGAGAGTACGGAGGTTCTTCGACATGACGAATGGGATGACGGGGTGGCGCTGGATGGCGGCGGCGGCCGGCGTGGCGGTCGCGGCAGGGTGTTCGCAGGCGCCGCGCGGGCCCGCGGCGGACGGCGTCGCGCCGGCGGAGAAGCTGCCAGCGTCGGCCGTGATTCGAACGAGCGCCGGCGAAATCGAGGTCGATTTCTTCTGCGACGGCGCCCCGGCGACCGTGAAGAACTTCGCCGCCTATGCTCGGAGCGGCCACTTCGAGGGCACGATCTTCCATCGTGTGATGAACGGCTTCATGATCCAAGGGGGCGGGTTCATGCCCGACATGCGCGAGAAGCCGACGCGCGCCCCGATCCGGAACGAGGCGACCAACCGGCTCGGCAACCTGCGCGGGACGATCGCGATGGCGCGCACGCCGGACCCGCACAGCGCCTCGTCGCAGTTCTTCATCAACGTGGCCGACAACCCAATGCTCGACCACCGATCGCCGACGTTCGACGGCTTCGGCTACTGCGTCTTTGGCCGCGTCTCCCGCGGCATGGACGTCGTCGACCGCATCAAGACCGTCCCCACCACGACCGTCGCCGGCCACGAAAACGTCCCGGTCCAACCCATCCTCATCGAAAAGGTCGAGATCAAGTGATGCCCGCCGCCGCGCTCAGCGCTGGTCCATGGGGACGAACGGGCGCAGCGCCGGGCCGGTGTAGACCTGGCGGGGGCGGCCGATCTTCTGGACAGGATCGCGCCGGTTTTCGAGCCAGTGGGCGATCCAGCCCGGCAGGCGGCCGAGGGCGAAGAGCACGGTGAACATGTCCGAGGGGATGCCCATCGCGCGGTAAGCGATGCCGGTGTAGAAATCGACGTTCGGATAGAGGGCCCGGTCCTGGAAATAGGGATCGGCCAGGGCCTTTTCCTCCAGCTCGACGGCGAGTTGGAGGACCGGATCGTTCTGCATGCCCAGCCGCGCGAGCAGCTTGGTGCACGTCTCCTTCGCGATCCGGGCACGCGGGTCGTAGGTCTTGTAGATGCGGTGGCCGAAGCCCATCAGCCGGGCGCGCGGATCCTTCTTCTTGGCGCGGTCGAGAACGCGGTCCACCTTGCCGCCGTCCTCGCGCAGGATCCGCTCGAGCATCTCGATCACGGCCTGGTTCGCACCGCCATGGAGCGGGCCCCAGAGCGCGCAGATGCCGGCCGCGATGGAGGCGTAGAGGCTGCTGCCCGCGCTGCCGACGAACCGCACGACCGAGGTCGAGCAGTTCTGCTCGTGGTCGGCGTGCAGGATCAGGAAGAGGTTCAGCGCGCGGACGACGACCGGGTCGGGCCAGTAGTCGTTCACGGGCGACGCGAACATCATGTTCAGGAAGTTCTCGCAGTAGGTCAGCCGGCGGCTCGGATAGACGAACGGCTCGCCGATGGACTTCTTGTACGAGAAGGCGGCGATCGTGCGCAGCTTCGACAGGAGGCGCGTGACCGTGATGTCGATCGGCTCCTTCGGGTTCTCCTCCTCGATCTCCGGGTAGAACGACGAGAGGGAGACCACCATCGCCGAGAGCACCGCCATGGGGTGGGCATGCTCGGGATAGTTGAGGAAGAAGTCCCGCATGTCCTCGTGAATCATGGAATGCCGGTTCATCAGGTCGGAGAAGCTCTGCCACTCCTTCCGGTCCGGCAGCTTGCCCATGATGAGGAGGTAGGCGACCTCGAGAAACACGCAGTGTTCGGCGAGGTCCTCGATCGCGTACCCGCGGTGGCGCAGGATGCCCTTCTCGCCGTCGATGAACGTGATGTCGCTCAGGCAGGCGCCCGAGTTGACGAAGCCGGGGTCCAGCGTGATCAGGCCCGCGTCGCGACGCAACGCGGAGATATCCACCGCCTTCTCGCCCTCGCTCCCCGTCACGACGGGATACGCCCACGACTTGCGGCCGTAGGTGAAGCGAACGG
This sequence comes from uncultured Verrucomicrobiota bacterium, assembly GCA_964464305.1. Classification (GTDB taxonomy): domain Bacteria; phylum Verrucomicrobiota; class Kiritimatiellia; order PWTM01; family PWTM01; genus VGWF01. The sequence goes on along the minus strand of CAYXFW010000010.1, from coordinate 7,439 downwards.
TCTCCCGGGCCTTCTTCTTCGCGCTCATGGGCACGCCTCCCCGCGCGTGCGGCGGTTTGCGGAGCTTCGATCCGAACCGGTCAGACCTTCGTCAGCTTGCCGGTCTTCAGGCACGACATGCAGACCTTGCGGCTGACGGTCCGGCCTTTTTCCAAGATCTTGATTTTCTGAAGGTTGGGGAGGAAACGACGCTGCGTGACGCCGGTCGTATGCAGTCCGATACCGCCCTTTTTCTTCGCCAGGCCGTGCCGGACGATCTTATTGCCCGCCATGGGGCCCTTACCGCAGATGTCGCAGATCTTGGACATTGTCGAACTCCTCGCCGGACCGATTTCCAGCGGGGCGGATGATAGTCGGAAACACGCGTCCTGCAAGCCATTTTCCGGGCAGGGTCCGCAGAGACGCGGTTTTAGCCTGTCGCGAGACGGCGCCGGGCGGCCAGCAGGAGGACCCCCGCCCCGAGCAGCAACCCCACGGAGGGTTCGGGTATTGCGGTGTAATCGACGATGATCATGGGGCGTTCGGCAACGGTTCCGTTCTCGCTGGAGCGGAAGTTGATCCGGTTGCTGACGCCGGGAATCTCGGCCGCGTCCTTGAGGATGAATCCCGGGTTCGCGCCGCCGTCGGCCCAAGCCTTGATGAACGAGAGATCCCCGGTGAGGACAAGATCGAACTGGCCCGAGGTTTCCGTCGTATAGGGCGTGCTGCCGAGTACGGCGCTTTCGTAGTCTGTCCCTGCAGTCCCGGCGCCGGCGGACCCGGCCCACGCCGTCCCGGCCGTGGGATTCGTTGCGGTGACCGTGCGCAAATTGTAGGTCGAATCGCCCATCGTCGGATTGCCGGCGACGGCCGAGGCCCAGGATCCTTCGCTCCATCCGGCGTTCGCCAGGGACAGCCGGTGCACCTGGACGGTCCCGACGCCGACGGGCGAATACGCCTGGCCCGGGTTTTCCCAAAGCCGGATCGTGACCGAATTGACGGTGAGAATCTGGCCGGAAAGGGCGCCCAGATCGAACCAGAGCAGCGTGTGAGCCCGATCCGTGCCGTTCATGCCGACATCAAGATCCGCCCGCCCGCCGAAGTTGAAGGCCGAGGCCCACTGGAGAAGTTGGTTGTCCGTGCACCCGGTGTATCCGCTCGTGCCCTGTTGGAAGGAAACGATCGTCGCCTCGGCCGACATGCCGAGCAGACACGCCGCCACCGCCAACCGCCCGGCGCGGCCCCGCTGCATGTGGACAAACCCGGTCATCTGAGCCTCTCCCGCAAGGCGGGGAATTACATCACGGGCACCCGGCCCGGTCAAGACCGGCCCCCACGAACCCCTGGGGCGCACGGCTTGTGCGGAGGTCGGGCGGCGGCTACGATGGCGCCATGCGGGGGCGGCAGCGGGACACATTCGACGTCTTTTGCGGCGTCGCGGCCGGCGCGGCGGACGCCGTTGCCGCGTTCGCCGGCTTTCTGCTTGCGGTGTGGATCCGGTTCGATTCGGGGTGGATCACGGTCCTCAAGGGCCATCCGCCGCGGATGATGTATGTCTACGCCGCCGGCATTGTCACGCTTCTCTATATCTTCCTCTTCCGGACCCTCGGGCTCTACGACCGGCCGCAGGACGGGCACTTTACGGACAAGATCCCCCGGATCGTCCGCGCGTGCGGCATTGGCACGCTGCTGGCGACGGCCCTGGCCTTCGCGATCCAGAACGACCCGCCGTTCTCCCGTCTCGTCGCTGGCATCGCCTTCGGCACCGTGACGGTCCTCGTGCTGATCGAGCGCAACATCCTGTTCCAACTCGAACGGCACTGGGCGCGGCACCAGGCCGGCAAGCGGCGGATCGTCATTGTCGGCGCCGGACCGCTGGCGGTGCACCTGAAGGACACACTCCGGGGCGAGCCGCGCCACCGGGCCGCCGTGGTGGGATTTCTCCGGGTCGGCGCCGAGGAGCCCGTGGCGGAAATCCCGGCCGGCGAGCGGCTGGGGGCGGTCGAGGAGCTGTCCCGGCTGTTGGCGGCCGACGGCATCGACGAGGTGATCGTGGCGAATCCTTCCGCGGTCCCCCCCGATCAACTGGTCGACATCATTCTCGAGACCGAACGGCACATGGCCCGCTTTCTCATGGTGCCCGATGTCTTCCGGCTGCTCACCAGCCGGGTCGACATCCATACTGTCGGCGACATCTCCCTGCTGGGCGTGGGCCGCTGGCCCCTGGATTATTTCTGGAACCGTCTCGCAAAGCGGATCGAGGATGTCGCCGGAGCTCTCGTCGGACTGATCGCCGGCGGCCCGGCCATTCTGATCGCCGCGCTGGCGATCCGGGGGACCTCGCCCGGCCCCGCCTTCTTCCGCCAGCGGCGCTGCGGGGAAAACGGGCGGCCGTTCGATCTCTTCAAGCTGCGCACGATGGTCGAGAACGCGGAGGCGGAGACGGGGCCCGTGTGGACCGCCCCCAACGATCCCCGGCGGACACGGGTCGGCGCATGCCTGCGCCGCTGGAATATCGACGAGCTGCCCCAGTTCTGGAACGTGCTGCGCGGCGACATGAGCCTCGTCGGCCCGCGGCCGGAACGGCCGGAGTTCGTCGAACAGTTCCGCGAGCACATCGGCCGCTACATGTGGCGCCATGTTTCCAAGCCCGGCATCACCGGCTGGGCGCAGGTGAACGGGCTCCGCGGACAGACCGACCTCCGCGAGCGGATCCGCTACGATCTCTGGTACCTGGAAAACTGGTCGCTTTCGCTGGATTTCAAGATCCTCGCGCGAACTTTCCACGCCCGGAAGAACGCCTACTGACAGGTCCCCCATGAACCGTGCCCCGCCCGCCGTCGTGCTCGACCATCCGCTGGTGCGCCATCACCTCGCGCGGCTGCGCGACGCGTCCACCCCGCCGGCCGAGTTCCGCGGCGCCGTGCGCGCGCTCTCCATGCTGCTCGCCTACGAGGCGCTGCGCGACCTGCCGATGCGCCGGACCTCGGTCCGCACGCCGCTCGAGTCCACCGCCGCCGCCCGCGTGCGCGGCCGCATCGGGCTGGTGCCGATCCTCCGCGCGGGCCTCGGCATGGTCGACCCCGTGCTCGGTCTGCTTCCGGAGGCCGAGGTCTGGCATCTCGGGGTCTACCGCGACGAGACCACGCTGCAGCCCGTGGCCTACTACAACAAGTTCCCCGCGCGGCGCCCGGTCGATGTCGCGCTGGTTCTCGATCCGATGCTCGCCACCGGCGGATCGGCCATCGCCGCGCTGCGCGCCGTGCGCGATTGGGGCGTAAAGAGGGTCAAGTTGCTGGCCGTCATCGCGGCGCCCGAAGGCCTCCGCGCCGTGAGGTCCGCGTACCCGGACGCCGCGGTGTTCGTCTGCGCACGCGACCGGCGGCTGAACGACCGGGGGTACATCCTGCCCGGCCTCGGCGACGCCGGCGACCGCCAGTTCGGCACCGTCCCCCCGCCCCGCACAGCCCGCTGACGGGCGCTCCGCGTCTACCTCGCCGCCGGACGGAGCTCGATCTTGCGGATCAGGATCTTCATGCCCTTGGCGCCGTCGCCGCCATGGACCTGCACGCCGATGCGGCCCGAGGCGGAGGTCGCGTCGCGGCAGTCGGCGACCTTCGTGCCGTTGAGCCACATCTGGAGGTGATCGCCGTTCGCGACGACGCGGCCCTCGTTCCAGTCGTCCTTCTTCTCCAGGCTTTCCACCGCGTTCGTGGCGATGAACAGCTTGCCGGGGCAGTAGAGCGTGCCACTGAAGGCAACCGGCTTCGCGTACTTCAGGATGTCGAACTGGTACGCGTCCCGGAACCACACGCCGCTGTTCCCGGGCCACTTCATCTTGTAGGTGAAGCGCAACTCGAAGTTGCTCCACGCATTCGTCGTGAAGAGGTCGCCGCCCTTGCCGTCGGTCTGCGTGCCCATGAGGCAGCCGTCCTCGACGCCGTAGACGCCGGCGCCCTTCTGCGCCCAGCCGGCAAGATCCCTGCCGTTGAACAGGGGGATCCACCCCGCCTCCCGGACCAGCGCGTTGGCCCGGCGCCGGATCGAGGGATCGTCGATGGCGGCGACGACCTTTTTCATGGCCACGGCCACCTCGGCGCCATGCGTTCCGGCGATCTGCTCGCCGATGTTCACAGCCGCCGCGGCGGCTTCCTGTTTCAGTGCGGGCGATGCGAGGGACTCCAAGGCGCGCGCGAGGGACTCGGGCGACGGGATGTCGCCGATGGCCGCGAGAACGAGCTTCTTCTCTTCATCCCGTGTGACCAGGCTGCCGAGGGCGTCCAGCGCCGCAAGCTTCGCGGCCGCCGGCTGGTCCGTCTGCGGAATCAGCCGGATCGCACCGCGCAGAGCCAGCGTCTTCACCGCGGCATCCGGACCCGTGCGCGCCACGTCCTGAAGGACCGGCAGCGCCGCCGCCGTCGGCCACTCGCAGAGGGTGCGCAGGGCGGCGCCGCGGACCGCGGCATCGCCCCCGGCGGCCGCCGCGCGAATCGCTTCGAAGGCTTTGGGGCCGCCGGTCGAACCCAGCACGCGCAGCAACGCGATCCGCGCCGGCGGCGGAGCCGACGGCAACGCCGCGAGCAGCGCGTCGATGCACGCCGGGTCGGACGCGACCGGCGGGAAGAAAACGATTTCCCCTTCGCGGACGGTCCGGCTCGCCTGCACGCCATTCGCCGAATAGGTGACCGCCAGGCTTTTCACTTTTCCTTTGGCCGGGTCGCCGAAAAGCGCGTTGTCCGCAGTGAACGAGGCTTCTCCCGCCTGCACCTTCGCTGCGACCTTGGCGGTGACGTCGGCGGAACGGCCGTCGGGCAGGTCGCCGTAGACCGCCTTGAGAATGGATACGCGGGCGGGGGTCTTGCGCACATCCCGCATGCAGACTCCCGCGAGGGCGCCTTCGACCGCCTGGCTCTCGGCGGCGGACCCCGCCTTGACCAGCAGGTCGAGCAATGCGGGGAGGTCCGCAGCGTTGGCACACGCCTTGAGCGCCCGGAGACTGGCCACGCGGACCTTCTCGTCGGGATCGGCCGCGGACTTGAGCAGGCGCGCACCGCTGCCGTCGGATGCACGCTGGGCGACCAGGTCGACGGCCACAACGCGGATCGCGGGGTCCTTGTGACCCATCAATTCGAGAACCGCCGCATCGGCCTTCCGGCCGGGGATCGCGCCGAGGGCGGCGCGCGAGGTCGCGGCGAGATCCGCATCGGCGTCGAGCGCGAGGGCTGCTAGGGCCGGCACGGCGGCTTCCGCCCCGGTCTGGACGAGGGCCTCGATCGCGGCGAGGCGGAGGGCCTTGTCGCCGCCATCCTTCGCCACGGCGAGCAGCGCCGGCGCCGCCGCAGCGTCGCCGCGCTCGCCGAGAAGGGCGACGAGGGACAGGCGGATCGCGTCCGGCACGGAACCCAGGGCCGCGGCCAGTTGCTTGGTCGCACTCCGGCCCGGCAGCTCGTGGGCGGCGCGGAGCGCCGCGGTGATTTCGACGCCGTTCGTTCCGCGCAGCGCGTCGAGGATCAGCGGGACGCCGTCGTCGCCCCGGGTCAGGATCGCGCCGTGGAACGCCGCCATGCGGACCGTCTGCGACACGGGGGCGGCGCGGAGGCGGTCGTGAATCGCGCGCGCGGAACGGGTCGAGCCGGCCGCATCCGCACAGCGGAGCAGTCCCTCGCCGAGGGCGGCCCGAAGCGGCTCCGGAACCGACGCGAGGGCGTCCTCCAATGCCTTCACGGCCGCCTCGCCGCCGATACGGCCGAGCGCCTTCGCCGCCGTGGCGGCGAGGACGGGATCTGCATCCTTCAGGAGCGCGGCCAGCGCCGGCACGGCCTTTTCGTCGCGCCGCTTGCCAAGGCTGCCGGCGACTCCGGTGCGCAGCGCGCCGGTCGTCGTGCCCAGCGCGGCGCGCAGGGCGTCCGTGGCGGCCGCGTCCGGGATCATCTCCAACGCCACGCGCGCCATGTGCGAGAGGTTCGTGTCCGCCAGCAGCGTCGCCAGCACCGGCACCGACGCCGCGGTGCCGACGCGGCCGATCTCGCGGCAGGCGTCGATCTTCTCCTTCAACGTCGCATCCGACTTCAGCACGGCGCTCAGTACGGCTTCGCGCTCCGCGGCGGCGGGCGCTTCCGCCGCCGGCGCGCGCAGGGAGATGCAGCCGGCGATGCACGCCGCCGTCAGGAACCGGGTCATTGTTCGCATGGGATTCTCGCCTTCCTGTCGTTGCTCAAAGTGCCCATCCGGCCCGGGCGGCGCGCGAGCGCAGCCGGTTCGCGGCGGGATCGTTCACAAATTCCTCGCGGACGGGGTCGTACGTCATGTCGCGCCCGAGCCACATGCAGATGTTGGCGGCGTGCACGGTGGACATCGACCGGTGCATCATGTCCTCGTTGGCGACGGTGCGCGCCCTCGACTTGATGCAGTCGAAGAAGTTCCGGACATGGTTCAGCGCGCGGCCGGTGCGCTGCGCGTAGCCCTTCGTCAGGCGCGCAAAATCGGACAACAGCGCCGGCGAGGAGGTGTCGAGCGTCGAATAGCCGTCGGCAACGGCGACCCAGCCCTCGTCGCCCTCGTACTTCACGCCGCACGTGCCGTGCCAGCCCTTCTGCTGCAGGATCATCGTCACGCCGTTCGCGTAGCGGATGCGCATCCCGTCGCCGCTCTCGTTGTTGACGTACGTGTACTGGAGGCCGGAGGTTTCGCCCAGACCCATGGCGACCTGGCACTGCGCGATCGTGTGCGCGCCCCACTCGCCGATGGCGCCGGTGTGGAAGTCGTAGTACCCGCGCCAGCCGCCGGAGACGTAGCGCGAGTTATAGGGCCGCCACGGGCACGGACCGAGCCAGGCGTCCCAATTGCACTCGTCCTTCGACAGCTCCGGCTCCGCGGGCAGCCAGTCGTGCGAGCCGCAGGTGCCGCCGGCGATGTGGGCGCGGACCGTGTGCAGGCGGCCGAGCCGCCCGGTGCGGAGCAGCTCGTTGGCGAAGGTGAAATTGGCCTCGCTGAGGCGCTGCACGCCGGTCTGGTAGACGCGCCCGTAGCGGCGGGCGGCCTCGACGACGGCCTGGCCCTCGGCCACGGTCATTGAGGAAGGCTTCTCGCTGTAGACGTCCTTTCCGGCGCGCAGGGCCATCACGGACATCGTCGCATGCATGCGGTCGCCGGTGGTGACCAGCATCGCGTCGATGTCGGGGCGGCTGGCAAGGAACTCGCCCGCGTCCGGGTAGAGCTTGCAGTCGGTGTTGCCGTAGGCCTCGTCGACCATCTTCTTGACGCGCTCGCGGCGCGACTTCTGGATGTCGCAATCGGCGACGAACTGCACGTCCGGCTCGCCCATCATCCAGCGCAGCACGCCGGAACCGCGGTTGCCGACGCCGATGCCGCCGAGGATGACCCGCTCGCTCGGCGCCACGCGCCCGCCAAGGCCGAGCGCCGTCGCGGGGATGATGGTCGGCGCCGCCAGTACGCCGGCG
>CAYXFW010000009.1:0-20955 GCA_964464305.1 uncultured Verrucomicrobiota bacterium | reverse complement strand
TCCCCGACGGTCACCAAGGACGGCGTGACGGTCGCGAAGGAGATCGAGCTGAAGGATCCGTTCGAGAACATGGGCGCACAGATGGTGCGCGAAGTCGCCAGCAAGACGAGCGATATCGCCGGCGACGGAACGACGACGGCGACGGTGCTGGCCGAGGCGGTCTACCGCGAAGGCCTGAAGAACGTCACCGCCGGCGCGAACCCGATGGCGCTGAAGCGCGGCATCGACAAGGCGGTCGAGGCGATCGTCGGCAAGCTCGGCGACATGAGCAAGCGGATCAAGGACCGTGCGGAAATCGCGCAGGTCGCGACGATTTCGGCCAACGGCGACAAGGACATCGGCGAGATCATCGCCGACGCGATGGAGAAGGTCGGCAAGGACGGCACGATCACGGTCGAGGAAGCCAAGAGCATCCAGACGTCGCTCGACGTCGTCGAGGGCATGCAGTTCGACAAGGGCTACCTCTCGCCGTACTTCGTGACCAACGCCGACACGATGGAGGTTGCGCTCGAGGACGCCTACGTGCTGATCTTCGAGAAGAAGATCTCCAGCCTGCAGGACCTGCTCCCGCTGCTGCAGTCGACCGCGAAGAGCGGCCGTCCGCTGCTGATCATCGCCGAAGAAGTCGAGGGTGAGGCGCTGGCGACCCTGGTCGTCAACCGCATCCGCGGCACGCTGTCCGCCTGCGCCGTCAAGGCGCCGGGCTTCGGCGACCGTCGCAAGGCCATGTGCGAGGACATCGCAGTCCTCACCGGCGGCCGCTTCATCAGCGAGGATCTGGGCATCAAGCTGGAGAATCTCCAGCTGACCGACCTCGGTCGCGCGAAGCGGATCACGGTGGACAAGGACAACACCACGATCGTCGAGGGTGGCGGCAAGACCTCCGAGATCAAGGCTCGGATCGAGCAGATCCGCAAGCAGATCGAGGAGACGACCTCGGACTACGACCGCGAGAAGCTCCAGGAGCGTCTTGCGAAGCTCGCCGGCGGCGTGGCGGTGATCAGTGTCGGCGCCGCGACCGAGAGCGAGATGAAGGAGAAGAAGGCGCGTGTCGAGGATGCGCTCCATGCGACCCGCGCAGCCGTGGAAGAGGGCATCGTCCCCGGCGGCGGCGTGGCGCTCGTGCGCAGCTTGGTTGCGCTCGACAGCTTGAAGCTCTCTGGCGACGAGGCGATCGGCGCCGAGATCGTGCGGAAGGCTTGCGAGTCCCCGCTGCGGCAGCTCGTGTTCAACGCGGGCGTCGAAGGCGCGGTCGTCATCGAGGAGGTCAAGAAGGGCAAGGGCAACTACGGCTACGACGTGGCCGCGGGCGCCTATGTCGACATGGTGAAGTCGGGAATCATCGATCCGACGAAGGTCACCCGGTCGGCCCTTCAGAACGCGGCGTCGATCGCCGGCCTGCTCCTCACCACCGAGTGCATGATCGCGGAGATTCCCGAGAAGAAGGAAGCTCCGGGGATGCCCGGCGGCGGCGGTGGCGGCGGCATGGACTACTGATCCGGATCCGATCCGGACGAATGAGCGGGGCGCCTTCGGGCGCCCCGTTTTCGTTTCCCCCGGATGCGGACCTGCATGCAACCGCGGATCTCACGGAGGACACGGATGGAAGGCCGGATCCGTGCGATTTGTGAATTCCGCGGTTGTCCGCCCGCCTACTTCCGGCTGGCGCTGACGGAGAGAACCCTGACGGCGCCGCGGAAGCGGCCGGAGATGCGGACGCGCAGTTCGCGGGCGCCGGCCGGAATCTCGATGGTCTCGCGGGCGGCGAGTCCGTCCCTGCGGCGGAGGTTCGGCTCCTTCACGACGAAGTTCTCGACGAGCTCCTCCGCCCCGCCCGCGGTGCGGCGCAGCGACGCGCCGAGCGTGACGGTGCCCTCGAAGCCGACGTCCTTGTCGAAGACCGCCTCGAGGGCGATGCGCTGACCGGGGGCGACGACGATCGGGGCCGAGACCGCCTCGACGGTCTCGCGGGCGGAGCGGGAGGTCAGGACGAAGGCGGGCAGGCCCTCTCCCGCCGGAGCCAGTGCGGAGACCTCCTGCGCCCGGCAGTCGCCCAGCCTCACGATCCAGCCGTCCAGCGGCGGCGCGCCCGCGACCGGGACGGGCAGGAGGTTGGCGCCGGCGGGCCGGTCCGCGGCGACGAGCGTCGGCAACCAGGCCGGTATGAACTCCGCAGCCTGCGAGGCGCGGCGCCAGGCGAACCAGCCCGCGATGAGCGCGCCGGCGAGGAGGAGACCGGCGAGCGCGGCGGTGACGGCCTTCCAGCGCCGCACGCGGCCGCGGAGGACATCGAGATCCTCGATTTCCACCGCGCCCCGGGCGCCCCCGGCGGCGGTCTCGGGCGGACGGAAGGAGACGATGTCGCGCAGCGGGCGCCGGCCGCGCAGCGGGTCGGCGTCGAGGAAGACCGAGGCGACCGGCGGCAGCCCGGCGGCCTCGATCGCGGCGCGGCAGGCGTCGAGATCGAAGGGCACGCGGCGGAAGTACACGGCGCCCGACTCGGAGTCGTGGATCACGTAGCTGGCGCGCGGATCGCCATCGCGAGGCTGGCCGACCGCCCCGACGTTGACCAGGAACCGCTTGCCCGGCTCGACGATGAAGTCCTGCGCCTCGATGAGGTGCGGGGTGCCGCTCGCGCCCAGAACGAACACGGCCGGCCGGTGCGTGTGGCCGACGAACAGGAGCGGATCCGGCGCCGCGGCCCACGAGGCGGCGGCATCCTCCGGTTCTTCGACGTACCCGAACCGCGCCGGGGCGTCGAAAGTGGCGTGGGCGCAGCGGAAGCCGCGGCCCTGAAGCTGAAGCGGCCAGGTGGCGGCCAGCTTCACGGCGTCGGCGCTGACGCGCGTTCGCGTCCAGTCGAGAATCTGCCGCGCCTCGTCGTTGAACCGCGACGTGTCCATGCGGCCGCACAGCGCCGCGTCGTGGTTGCCGAGGACGATCCGGTGAGCCTCGGCGTAGACGGATTCCATCACCTCGGCCGGGTTGGGTCCGTAGCCGACCACGTCGCCGAGGCAGAGGATGCGGTCGGCGCCCGCGCCCGCGATGTCGCGCAGCACGGCCCGCCATGCCTGGAGATTCCCGTGCAGATCGGAAACGATGGCATATCGCATGGGCCGGCCTCCCGCGGGCATCATAGCGGGGCCGCGGCCGGCGGCAACCCTCCGTTTCGCCGGTTGCCGCGGCCGTGACCCTGCGTGCTCCGGGCTTGCCGCTTTCCATTCGGGGTGCACGGTGGTAAGAATCGCGGGCAAGGCATCATGCGGATCGGAGCCGGCATCCTCAAGGCCGCGGTCAGCGCGGCGTTCCTGTACCTCCTCTACCGGGTGGTCCGGGGCCACGACTTCGCGGGCATCCTCCGCGGCGCCGATCCGCTCTACTTCGCGCTGTCCCTGCTGATCGCGCCGGTTCTGCTCGTGACGAGCTGCGCGAAGTGGAAGCTGCTGCTCGATGCCCAGGGCTGTCGCGTTCCGTTCCCGTTTCTGATCCGCGTCTACCTGATCGGCTATTATTTTTCGAACCTGCTGCCCTCGATGGTCGGCGGGGACATCGTGCGCCTGTACTACGCGGGGAAGCGCGTGGGCAGCCACGGCCACGCGGCGGCGAGCATCTTCCTCGAGCGGTTCACCGGGGTCCTGCTGCTGCTGGCGCTGGTCGTGCTGGCGCCGGCCATCCGCCCCGCGCTCTACCTGCATCCGGCCGTCTGGATCCCGGCGGCCGGCGCGGCCGCGCTTCTGGTGGCGCTCCTCCTGATGATGCGGATGCGGAATCCCTTCACGCGCCTCTTCGGCGCCGCGGCCCGGTGGACGGGCCGGAGGGCGGCCGGCGCGACGGCCGCACGGGTTCCAGCCGCGGGCCGGTTCCTCCGGAAGGCGGAGGCCGGCCTCGGAAAACTGGGCCTCAAGGCGGAGGCATTCCATCTCAAGCTCGCCACCGGCGCCGCGGTGCTGCGGACGGACCGGGCCGTGCTGTGGAAGGTGATCGTCCTGACAGTCCTGTTCTATCTCCTGGCCGGGATCAACGTGTGGTTCGCCTTCAAGACCTTCGGCGCCGCTCCGCCGGTCTGGGAGGTGATCTCGGTGCTGCCGACCGCCATGCTGGTCGCGATGATTCCGATCGCGATGGGCAGCCTCGGCATCACCGAAACCTCGTACGTCTTCTACTTCGGCCTCCTCGGCATGCTGCCGGCAACGACGGTCGCCATGGCCCTGCTGATGCGGCTCAAACTGATCCTGCTTGGCCTCGTCGGCCTCTGGGCCTATCTGGCTCACGGCGAGCGGTTTCAGAAGGATGCCGTGCCGCGCGAAACGGAGCCCGCGCCGCCGTCCCCGGCCCATGGCGGGGGCGCCTCCGCCGCGCCCTGATCCGCGGGACCGCGCTTGCCTTCCGGGCGGTTTCGGCGCACGTTGTGCGTCCCCCGCGGGGGGCACGGATTTGAACGGGAGAGCGAATGAAGGCACAGGACGAAATCCATCTGGCGGACGGGAAGGCTGAGGTGACGGCCGCGCAGATCCGCGACCGGTTCCTCGGGCACATCAAGTACACGTGCTACAAGGACTGGCGGACGTCGACGGACTTCGACAAGCTCATGTCGCTCTGCCATGTCGCGCGCGACCTCGCCGCGACGCGGATGATCGTCACGCAGCGCACCTACCTGGACCGGGACGTCAAGCGGCTCTACTACCTCTCGATGGAGTTCCTGATCGGCCAGCTCCTCAAGCACAACCTGATCGCCCTCGGCGCGCTCGACAGCACGCGCGAGGCGCTGCGGACCCTCGACCTCGACCTCGACCAGCTCTGCGACATGGAGCCCGACGCCGGCCTCGGCAACGGCGGTCTCGGGCGGCTGGCCGCCTGCTTCCTGGAGTCGATGGCGACGATGCAGCTCCCCGGCTACGGCTACGGCATCCGCTACGAGCACGGCATGTTCAAGCAGGAGTTCGAGGATGGCTGGCAGGTGGAAAAGCCGGACGACTGGCTCAAATACGGCACGCCGTGGGAGGTCGTCCGCCCCGAGTACACCGTCCCCGTCCTGCTCTACGGCCGCGTCCAGCACATCCCGGGCCCCGGCGGGCGCGAGCGCAGCGTGTGGACCGACTGGCAGATGATCGAGGGCGTGCCGCACGATGTCGGCGTCTTCGGCTGCGGCTGCCAGACCGTCAACATCCTGCGCCTCTGGGCGTCGCGCGCGTCCGAAGGCTTCCGGCTGGACGTCTTCAACCGCGGCGAATACGTGAAGGCCGTGGAGAGCGAAAACTGGGCGGAGACGATTTCGAAGGTGCTCTACCCGTCCGACTTCGTCTACGCCGGCAAGGAACTGCGCCTGATCCAGGAGTATTTCCTCGTCACCTGCTCGATCCGCGACCTCATCCGCCGGTTCCTGAAGAACCACTCCGACTGGGCCGTGTTCCCGAAGAAGAACGCGATCCACATGAACGATACGCACCCGGCCCTCGCCGTGGCGGAGTTGATGCGCTACTTCATCGACGAGACGGACCTGCCGTGGGATACCGCCTGGGACATCACGAGCCGCACCTTCGCCTACACGAACCACACCCTGCTGCCCGAGGCGCTGGAGAAGTGGCCGGTCGAACTCATGGAACGCGTCCTGCCGCGCCACATGCAGATCATCTACGACATCAACGCGCGCGTGCTGCAGAAGGTCGAGGCCCGGTTCCCCGGCGACGTCGGCAAGATGCAGACGCTGTCGATCATCGAGGAAGGCACGCCGAAACAGGTCCGCATGACGAACCTGGCGGTGGCCGGCAGCCACTCGGTCAACGGCGTGTCCGCCCTGCACTCCGACCTGCTGAAACGGCGCCTCCTGCCCGATTTCGTCGAGATGTGGCCCGACCGGTTCAACAACAAGACGAACGGCATCAGCCACCGCCGCTGGCTCCTCCAGTGCAATCCCGAGCTCGCGGCGCTCGCGACGGAAACCGTCGGCGAAGGGTGGACGCGCGACCTCGACCTCCTCCGCGGGCTCGAGCCGCACGCGGACGACGCCGGCTTCCGCACCCGCTTCCGCGATATCAAGCGACGCAACAAGGTCCGCCTCGCGAACCTCATTCGCCGTCTGTGCGGCGAGAGCGTCGATCCGGACGCGATGTTCGACGTGCAGGTCAAGCGCCTCCACGAGTACAAGCGGCAGCTCCTCAATGCGCTCCACATCATCACGCTGTACCACCGGATCAAGGACAACCCGTCGGCCGACATCGTGCCGCGCGTCTTCGTGTTCGGCGCCAAGGCGGCGCCGAGCTACCACGTCGCGAAACGGATCATCAAGCTCGTGAACAGCCTCGGCCGCACGATCAACCGCGATCCCGACGTCGGCGGCCGGCTCAAGGTCGTCTTCCTGCCCGATTACCGTGTTTCCCTCGCCGAGACGATCGTCCCGGCTGCGGACCTCTCCGAGCAGATCTCCACGGCCGGCATGGAGGCCTCGGGGACGGGCAACATGAAGCTCTCGCTCAACGGGGCGCTGACGATCGGCACGTGGGACGGCGCCAACATCGAGATTGCCGAGGCCGTCGGCCTCGAGAACATCTTTATCTTCGGCCACCGCGCGGAGGACCTCGCCGCGCTACGCGACTCGAACGGCTACAACCCGGGACGGTGCGTCGCGGAGGATGCGGAACTTGCGCGCGTGATGCATGCGATCCGCCGGAACGACTTCATCCCCGACCAACCCGATCTCTTCGCCGAGATCGGCACGCAACTTCTCGAGCACGGCGACCGGTTCTTCCACCTGGCCGACTACCGGCCGTACGTGGACGCCCAGTCGCAGGTCTCCGCCCTGTGGCGGCAGCCGGACGAATGGATGCGCAAGGCGATCCTGAACGTCGCGCGCATGGGGCCGTTCTCCAGCGACCGCACGATCCGCGAATATGCGGAGCAGATCTGGCACATCGAGCCCGTCGTCGTCGATCCCGGTCCCGCCAACGGAAACGGCAACGGTTACGGGCGCGGATGAATGGGTCCGCACGAACCGGCTACGCATGGGTCCTGCTGGCGGTTCTCCTGTTCAGCACGATCGAAGTGGTCACGAAGGCCATGGGGCCGGTCCGCCCCGCGCTGCAACTCGCGTTCCTGCGGTTCTTCCTCGCGGGGCTCGTGCTGCTGCCGCTTGCGCTGCGCGAGCTGCACCGGAAGGGCAGGCGGCTGGCGGGGCAGGACTGGGTTCTCTATGCGGGCCTCGGGCTGATCGGCGTGACGGCGGGCATCGGGCTCTACCACCTGGCCCTCGCCCGCTTGCAGGCCAACCAGGCGGCGATCCTCTTCAGCGGCAACCCGGTCTTCGTCGTCGCGCTGGCGCCGGCGCTGCTCAAGGAACGGATCGACCGCCGCCAGGTCGCGGCGCTCGCCTTGGGCGTCGCCGGCATGACGTGCTTCGTCTGGGACCGCGGCAGCCCGTCGCTCCGCACGGCGGCGGGCGTGATGCTGATGGTCGCCTCGATGGCGGCCTTCGCGCTCTACACCGTCCTGTCGAAGAAGGTGATCGGGCGCCACGGCGCGATCGTCCTGACCGCGATGGCCTCGCTTCTCGGCGGACTTTTCCTGCTGCCGCTGACCTGGGCCAGCGACGGGCCCCCGTGGCGGGGGCTGACGCCGTGGCACTGGCTCGCCGTCGCCCACCTCGCCGTGTTCGCGACCGCCGCGGCCTACGCGGCCTACTTTCACGGCATGGGCCGGGTTTCCGCCTCGCGCGCCAGCACGCTCTTCTTCGCCAAGCCGGTGCTCGCCGCACTGCTGGCATGGTTCCTTCTCCGCGAGCCGCTCGGCGCAGCCTCGCTTCTCGGCGGCGCCCTCATCGTCGCCGCCACCGCACTCGCGCTCCGCAGCGGGGGGAAGAAGGGGAGAAGTTAAGAGCTTCCCCACGTCCTTCCTGCCGCTGCCCAAATCCTTGCCTGAGGACACAGGGCACGGGAAGAATGTTGCTTCGAGTGCCTGCTGCACGGCGCCGACCCTGCTTCGCGAGGACGCTTCGCAGGGCGCGGCGGAGCGGCGCCCTCCAGATTCGTTCTCTCGTGCCTTTATGGAACGGAACCTGGAGGGCCGCGCTCTGTCGCGGCCGTATTCATGCGTGCTCCAAGCGTGTGCGCGTTGCCACCCCAAACGCGCAGGTGAGGATTTGACCGCTGCCGCCCTGCTTGCTCCCCACCTCGGTCCCAAGGCACAATGGGGGTGAGGCATGAAAGCGAACGTCATGTTCTGGGCAGCCCTGCTGGCGGTCGCCGCGGCCGGGACGTGGCTCCGCGCGGACCGGCTCGGCGCCCGCCCGATGCACACGGACGAGGCCGTGCAGGCCGTGAAATTCGGCGAACTGCTCGAGCAGGGTCGCTACGTCTACAATCCGCGCGAGTATCACGGCCCGACGCTGTACTACATGACCGTGCCCTGGGCGCGGGCGCTCGGCGCGCGAACCCTTGCGGACATGACGGAAATCCGCCTGCGCGCGCTGCCGGTCGCGTTCGGCATCGGCGTCCTCCTCCTGGCGGCCCTGCTGGCGCCGGCAATCGGCCGCGGCGGGGGAATTGCGGCGGCGGCGGGACTCGCGTTGAACCCGTTCCTTGTCTACTTCAGTCGCTACTACATCCAGGAGACGCTGCTGGTCTTCTTCACCGCTGCGGCGGTCGCGTGCGGCTGGCGGTACCTCCGTCGCCCCGGCGCGGGCTGGGCCGCGGCCGCGGGCCTGGCGGTCGGGCTCATGTTTGCGACGAAGGAAACCGCGGCGGTCGCCTGTGCCGCGGCGGCGGCGGGGCTGGCCGCCGCAGGCGCGCTCGGGCGCGATGGGGATGGGCGGCGGCGGTGGACGGCGGTCCGCCCGGTGCACGCGGCGGTCTTCGCGACTGCGGGCGCCGCGGTGTTCGTGTGCTTCTTCTCGTCGTTCTTCACGCACGGGCGCGGACTGTGGGATGCCATTGCGGCCTACGGGTTCTTCGCGCAACGTGCGGGCGGGGCCGGGCACGAGAAGGGGTGGCCGTACTACCTGCAGATCCTGTTCCTCCATCGCGCGGGTCCGCTCGGCATCTGGAGCCAGTGGCCGCTGCTGCTCTTCGGCGGTGCGGGGACGTGGTTCGCCTTCCGCGGCGGACCGGGCGCGCCGCCGTCCCCGCGCCTCGCGCGGTTCCTGGCGGTCTTCGCCGCCGCGACGTTCGTCCTCTATTCGGCGATCCCCTACAAAACGCCGTGGCTGATCCTCACCCCCGTGTGGGCCCTTTCCGTGCTCGCCGGCATCGGCGTGCGCGGGCTCTGGCTCGCGGGCCGTGGCGCGGCGACCCGCATCCTGCTTGCGCTCGCGTTGGCGGCCGGGGCGGGGGACTTGCTGCGCCAGGGGAAATGGATCAACGGGCGCTATGCGGCCGAT
The DNA here is from genome assembly GCA_964464305.1 of uncultured Verrucomicrobiota bacterium. Taxonomy (GTDB): domain Bacteria; phylum Verrucomicrobiota; class Kiritimatiellia; order PWTM01; family PWTM01; genus VGWF01. Next base: position 11,588 of record CAYXFW010000009.1, on the reverse strand, counting down.
CCGCGGAATCCGTGCGCCTACGAACACACGTCGAGCGACCTCGTCAACGGCGTGCGGACCGTTCTCGACGCCGCGGCCGTGGCGCCGGAGGGCTCGCAGATGCCGGTCCGCGTCATTTCCCAGGAGTACTGGCCGCTGCCGTGGTACCTGCGGAGCCTTCCGAACGTCGGCTACTGGACCGAGGTTCCGGATTCGGTCGACGCCCCGGTGGTCGTCGCCTCCCCCAACCTCATGCCCGACCTGGAGGCCCGGCTGAGGGACATCTATGTCCCCTCGGTCGTCGGCCTCCGCCCCGGCGTCGCCCTCCAAATCCTCGTCCGCGAAGACCTGTGGCAGAAACTGCTTGCGAAAAGAGCGCGGGAAACGCCATGAACAGGGAGCAAACGCTCACCGAGCTTGAAACTTAAAACCTGAAACTTGAAACTCCCCTCCTGACACCTGACACCTCTCCTCCCCATGCCTACTCCTCCCCAATCCCCTGCAGCCCGCCCGGCAAAGCCCGCCGAGCGCTCGTTTTCCGCCAACGGCATGGCGACGCGGTGGGAGATCTTCGTCGAGGCCTCCCTGGATCCGGATCTCGCGTTGCGGGCGACCACCGCGGTCTTCGCGGAGATGACGCGACTGGAGGGGTTCCTGAGCCACTTCGTGGCGAACAGCGAGATCGGCCAGATCAATGCGGCGGGCGGACAGTTCGTCGTGGTGAACCCCGACACATGGGACGTTCTCAAAGCGGCGGAGGAAATGTGCCGGAGCACGGACCACGCCTTCGACCCCTGCTTCGCGTCGCCGCGCGAGGCGCTGGACGCTGTCCGCGAGGGCGGGGCCTTCGAGTTCGACACTGTCCACCACGCCGTCCGCCTGCGCGACCCGCGCCTGAAGGTCGGCCTCGGCGCGATCGGCAAGGGGTATGCGCTCGACCGGATGGGGACGCTGCTCGAGGCGGAGTGGGAGATCCGGAGCGCGATGCTGCACGGCGGCGGGAGCACGGTGCTGGCCCTCGACGCGCCGAAGGGCCGCGGCGGCTGGCCGGTGACGCTGCAATCCGCGCAGGGCCGCGACCTCGTCCGCCTCTCCCGCGTCGCCATCAGCGCGTCGGGCTTCGACGTCAAAGGGGCGCACATCGTCGATCCGCGCACGGGGAAGCCTGCGCTGACCTATATCGGCACGTGGTCGCGCGCGCCGTCCGCGACCGTCGCCGACGCCCTCTCCACCGCCTTTGCGGTCATGTCGCCGGAGGAAGTCGAACGCTGGGTGGCCGGTCATCCGGGCACCGGCGCCCGCCTGGTGCTCGAACGGGAAGGCCGCCGTGAGATGCTTTCCTTCGGGGTCTGGCCCGTGGCGGAGACCCCGGTCCCGCCGCCCTCCTCGCCGACACTGCCCTGAATTCGTTCGAGGTTGGAATCAGCGCGAACGCCTCTGCCGCAACGCTGTATGTCAACGACGTCGTGCTTTCGGACCGCCCGATCGGCGACTAGCCCGTCGGGCGTTGGCCCGGGTGCGAATGGGGCGCCTGTCTTTGTTCGCTTCCGGATTGACGCCGGGGTGCGGGGCGGCTAGTCTAGCCGCTTTGCAAACGAGGAATGGAAGACGATGAAGCGTACGTACCAGCCCCATCGCAAGAAGCGGCAGCGCAAGCACGGGTTTCGCAAGCGCGCGGCGACGAAGAATGGGCGGAAGGTGCTGTCGAGCCGGCGGGCCACCGGCCGCAAGCGCCTCAGCATTTAAGGATGCGCCCATGATCGGCGACCCCGGGGCGGTGGAGTCCCGCGGGAGCACGGCGCGTCCGGACATCGGATTGCCGCGTGCCCGGCGACTCACTCGGACGAGTGGGTTTCAGGAGGCATACGGGCAGGGCCGGAAGTTTGTGGGTCGATACATGGTTCTTTTCCTTCGCAACGGCCCGGATGCGGCCCTTCGGCTGGGCGTTGTGACCAGCCGGAAGGTCGGCGGTGCTGTCGCGCGCAACCGGGCCCGGCGCAGGATTCGCGAAGTGTTCCGTCACGCCCGCCCGGACCTGACCGGCGCGGAGGATGTGGTTCTCGTGGCGCGCGCGGCGAGGCGGGAGCCCTCGCTGGACGAGCTTCGTGCGGACTTCCTCGCCCTTGCCGATCGGGCCGGCCTGAGGAGTGCGACGCCATGAGGCACGTGCTGATCCTTCTGATCCGTCTGTACCAGTGGACGATTTCCCCCTGGTTTGGACAGGCCTGCCGCTTCTATCCGTCCTGTTCGTCGTACGGTATCGAGGCGCTCCGGGTCCACGGCTGCCTGCGCGGCCTGTGGATGACCGGGACCCGCCTGCTCCGTTGTCATCCCTGGCACCCGGGAGGCTATGACCCCGTGCCTCAGCGTTCGCCCATCCGTGAAGGCAGGATTTCATGAATCGAAAAGACCTCCCCGTTCTCGTCGTGCTGGTCGGGCTGATCGTTCTGTTGCCGATGATCGATCGCGCACTGATCGCACCGCGCTTCCGCAAGGCGGCCCCGCCGGCGCAGACGCATCCGACCAACGCGGCGCCCGTCGCGGTTGCGACTGCAGCGGCCGAGGTCCGCGCCACGCCGGAGATCGCGGCGGCAGCCGGGACGTCCACGGTGGCCCACGCCATGGCCGCGCCCGCGGATGAGCCGCCGTCCGACCGCGCCGCCACCTTCGTCACGCTCACCAACGGGAATGTCGCACTGCGTTTCTCCAGCCACGGCGCGGCCCTCGTCTCGGCCACGCTGAAGGACTATCCGCTCTCGCAGTCGCCGACGAGCGGGCCGGTGGTCCTCGATTTTGCGGCCGCGCCGGCTCTCGCCTACGAGGGCATCGGCGGTCTGGGCGATGCGTACAGCTTCGAGGCGCGGCCGGGGCCGGACGGCCGGTCCGTCCGCTTCGAGCGGCGCAATGCGCGGGGCCTGCAGCTCGTCCGCACCGTGGACCTGGCCACCAACGGATACACCGTGCTCGTCCGGGATGAATTCCAAAACGGCGGCGCCGCGCCGGTTCATCTCTCGGCCGCCTGGCTCCGGTTCGGCGAGATGGGGGATCTGCCCGGCGAGACGAAGATCAGCGGCATCGCCTTCCTCGGCATCGACACGCTGTCTCCGGGCGACAAGGCGCAGTTCTGGGGCGGCAAGCTCGCCGGCCTCTACAAGAAGGCCGCAGGGGAGGGACGTCCCCCGGCCGCCGTTGTCTCCGGGCTGCCGATGGAGGACAAGCCGGCGGACTGGGCGGCGGTGAAGAACAAGTATTTCGTGCAGTTGCTCAAACCTGACGAGCGATTCGAGAGGATCGAGGCGCGGATGGCCCGCATCGTGGGCCCGAACGACGGGCCGAAGGCCCGCATCGATCTGGCCGGCGTCTCCGCCGCGGCCCTTTGCGCACCCTGCACCGTGACGCCCGCGGAGCCGGTCGTGCGCACCTACGAACTCTACGTCGGGCCCAAGAAGTACGACGTCTTGAACCGGCTCGACGCCCGGCGCGTCGACGTGATGGAATTCGGATGGGCGGGCGCCATCGGCAAGATCCTGCTTGCCGGACTCAACCTGATCCACTCGCTGATCCCGAACTACGGGCTCGCGATCCTGCTTCTGACGGTCGTCATCCGCATTCTCTTCTGGCCGCTCACGCACAAGAGCACCGAGAGCATGAAGCGGATGCAGGAAGTCGCGCCGCTCATCAAGGAACTCCAGGCGAAGTACAAGGACGATCCGAAGCGCCAGCAGCAGGCGACCATGCAGCTCTACAAGGAGAAGAAGATCAATCCGCTCAGCGGGTGCCTTCCAATCCTCGTCCAGTTGCCCGTGCTGATCGCTCTCTTCGTCGTGCTGCGGGGCGCCATCGAATTGCGGTTCTCGCCGTTCCTGTGGATTGCCGACCTCAGCGAGCCGGAGAACCTGCTGGCCGGGATGCTCCCGTTCGGCCTCGCGCTCAACCCGCTGCCGTTGATCATGACGGCAATGCAGGTGTGGCAGACCAAGCTCACGCCGGCCGCCGGCGATCCGGCCCAGCAGAAGATGATGCTGTGGATGCCGGTCGTGATGCTGTATTTCTTCTACGGTTTCCCGGCGGGGCTCGTCCTGTACTGGACGACCAACCAGGCGTTGATGATCGCGCAGATGCTGCGACAGCGGATGCGCACGGCGGCGAAGGCGAAGGGAGCGACAAAGCCATGACCGAGCCCATGACGTCCGACGAAGCGATCGCCAAGACCCAGGCCCTGCTCGAGGGACTCCTCAAGAGCATGGAATTCGAGGCGACCGTCACCGCCCGAAGCCAGGGCGACGCAGGAATCCTGCTCAGCGTGATTGCGCCGGACGCCGCCGTCCTCGTCGGCGAGGAAGGTCAGGTGCTCGAGGCGCTGCAGTACGCGATGAACCGCATGCTTCGCCGCACGCTCGGCGAGGAGTGGTTCTGCGTCCTCGACATCGGCGGCTACCGCGAGCGCCGGCGCGAGGTCATGGCCAAGGAAGCGCTCGAGATTGCAGCGCGGGTCCGCGAGTCCGGCCGGTCCTTCACGTTCCCGTCGCTCAGCGCCTCCGACCGTCGCGCCATCCACCGCGCCCTGGCGGACGATCCCGTCCTCGAAACGGTTTCGCTGGAGCCCGCGGTCAACGGCGCCAAGCGGCTGGTGATCCAGTGCCGCCCGCAGCAGGCCGCCCCCGCGGATGCGCCGCCGACCGCCTGAACGGAACGGTGTGCCGCGCGGCGATAGAAAATCGTCCCCCTCGCGGGGTTGAAATCTCTTCCCCGTGGGGTAGCCTCACTCAGACGGTGCGCGTTTTCCATGGGTTCCCCACCCATACCTCCTTGGCGCGCACCGTCGATTTCTATATCGCCTCGACCTCGTTGGGTGGCCCGCGACCTCCGGGCGCGGGCAGAGTCGGACCCCGCCGCCCGGAGGTCGGCGCCCACCTCGGCCGCCAGGGACCGCCGACGCTGGGAGGGGACAGAGATGAGGTGGAAGGTGAAGGTGGGAGGGGACAGAGATGAACGATATGAACACAACATATTTTCAACAAACTGTTTACAACGCGATTCGGTCCGTTCCTAGGGGGCGGGTGACCACCTATGCCCTGGTTGGGGAGGCGATCGGATGCCGGAGCCCCCGCGCGGTCGGGCAGGCCCTCCGGCGCAACCCGTTTGCGCCCAAGGTTCCCTGTCACCGCGTGATCGCCTCCGACCTGACCCCCGGCGGATTCAACGGCGCCCGCGGAGGGACAGAGATCATCCGAAAGCTCCGCCTCTTGGCCTCCGAAGGCGTGGAATTCCACGCCGGCCGCCTCGCCGACCCCTCCCGCGTCGTCCGGCTGTCCGTGGGGACATAGAAGCTGTGGCGGAGTGACGGCCGCGGAACGGAGTCGGCATGGCGGTCGGGGAAGAGGCAGGGAGAAAAACATCACTTCTTCTCGGTCCCCATCGCCTCTGGAAGAGGCGGGAGGGAAACGCCACCATATCTCTGTCCCCATCGCCCGTCCCCATCGCCCCCGTCCCCATCGCCCCCCTGCATCTCTGCCCCCACCGACTTACTACATCTCTGTCCCCATCGACTGGGTGGCCCGCGACCTCCGGGCGCGGGCAGCGTCGGGCCCCGCCGCCCGGAGGTCGGCGTCCACCTCGGCCGGGAGGGGACAGAGATGAATGATGGTCACGCGCGGCCGGGGCCGGGGACGAAGGGCGGGGGGCGGGGCGGTTTGGGCGGGGTGGGCGGGCCATCGGGAGAAAGCAGCGGTTCGCCCGGCGCGTCGGGGGAGTCGGCCTCGGGCTTCGTCGCCGGAGCCGGGCTCCTCCCGAGCACGGTTTCGACGAACCACTTGACGACCAGGTCGGACCGGCCGTCGTGTCCGCCGCCCGGAATCTGGTCCCACTTGAACGAACGGTCCCTGCTGACGAACGAGACCGGATTCTTTCGCTTTCGGTATTCGCCGGTTGCGTCCTTGAGCCCCAGCAGGACCGTCAGGGCCTCCGGCCCCTGTCCGCTCCCGGACTTCTTGTCGTAGATCATCGGGTGATCGTTCTCGCCCCAGAGGATGTAGATCGGCCGGGTCTTCCACGCAGGGCGGGTCGCCATGGAGCCGTAGAAGTTCGGCCCCCGGAAACACAGGGCGGTGAACACCTTCGGATTGCCCATCATGCAGGTGTACGCGGGCAGGCCTCCGCCGCTGAAGCCGGTCCCCAGGATGTGCTGCCGGTCGATCTTCAGGGATCCCAGGACGCGCTCGAGGATTTCATCCAACATCGGGGTGTCGGCACTCGCGCTGTTGTTGCCGACCGCCGCCCCGAACGACGGGCAAACGGCGATGAAGCCGTGCTTGTCGGCGTGCGATATCCAGCCCCGGATGTCGCCGATCCCGCTGCCGCCGTTGCCGTGGGAACTCAGGATCATCGGCATGGGCGTGGACCCGTCGTAGCTTGCCGGGATGTGGACCGCGAACACACCGGCGAAGTGCCCGGCGGTCTTCTCGGCCAGATAATAGCGGGTGCCGGGCTCGCTGAAAATCTTGGTCGTTGTCTCGATCCTGTACGAGACCCCGCCGACGACCATTTCCGTCTTGCTCTTCAGCGTCCATTTCCCGGCGTCGCCTGCGCGCGGCGCCTTCTGGGCGGGGGACAGAAACGGGACCAGCGCCGCAAGCAAGACCATCCACCGTACGACTCTCATGAGATGGATCCTTCCGGAATGAACGTCGCAGGAGGATAGCGGAAACGGCCGGCGGCGAGAAGGCCTCTTCCGAATGGCGAAAGGAGCCGCCTGCGCGTGTAGGAATTCCGGGCCGCGCGCCCCATTTGGAGGGAGGTTGGGTTGGAGGGCGGGGCGCGCGGCGCCGGAATTCGAAGTTCTAGAACTGATAATTGACAGGCATCGTCCCCCCGGTTCCATACTCAATCGTGGCGCCCGGAGTCATTCGGAAAACAGGCGGGCCCTGGTTCGTCAGGGCTGCGATCATCGGGGGGGCGGCGGACGTCGTGGCATGGGCCCGGCCGTCGGCATACATCGAAACGGGGCGGGTCGCCGGAGACTCGGTCGCCAGCCCCGGCATCGGGACCGGCACCACGCCCGGCCGCAGGAATCCCAGGCCGATGACGACTAGCGCGGCCGCGGCCGCGGACCATCGAAGCGCCGGCGTGAACCACTCGCGAATTCCTTCCGGCAGCCAGACCCGGCCGGGTACGGTTCCCTCGATCTCCCCGCGGACGCGGGCGACAAGCCGGGTCTCGAAATGGGCGTCCGGAACTTCCTTTCGCTTGAAGGCCATAAGGTTGCGGACCGCGGCGTCCCGCGCTGCGTAGGCCCGGCATGCGGCGCATCCCGCGAGATGTCCGGCGACGTCCGGGGCGGGGGCTCCGTCTTCCGAGGTCGCGATCTCAAACCGTGTCTCTTCGCAGTTCATGGCGCAAACTCCGCAAGTTCCGCTTGCAGAAGCTGGCGGGCGTAGAATAGCCGGGACCTCACCGTTCCTGTGTTCACGCCGAGCGCCTTCGCAATCTCGTCGTGCGGCAGCCCCTGGATGTCGTGCATCACCACCACGCTTCTGTGTTCTTCCGACAGCGTCTGCAGCGCGGCGTTCAATTTGATTTGAAGTTCCGTGAGCGAGACGTCGCGGACCGGCGATTCGCGGGCGACGAGCTCCACGTAGGCGCGGTCCCGTTCGGCCCCCTCGTCGAGGTCGTCGAGGCTCATCTCGCCCTGCCGGCGCTTGCGCCGCTGCAGGTGGTTGAGCGCCGTGTTCATGGCGATGCGGTAGAGCCAGGTGGAGAACGAGGCGCGGCCTCCGAAGGATCCGAGGGCGCGGTAGGCCTTGATGAAGACGGTCTGGACGATGTCCTCGGCATCCTGCTTGTGCGAGGTCATGTTGTAGACCATGCCGTGGACGCGCGACTGGTAGCGCCGCATCAGGAGTTCATACGCCGCGGTGTCGCCCCGGCGCGAACGGTCGACGAGCTCGGCGTCCGGCGGGCCGCCGTCGTCCGGGGCGCGTCCGGCCACTGCGGCCGGGGAAGCGGTTGGGGTTTCCGTGTCCATCTCGAAGAGGAAAGAGATACACCAGCGCCCGCGTTTCGTCACGGAGGAAGAAGGGAGAAGGGAGGAGGTCCAAGGGTTGGACGGCGTGACGCGTGCGGCTTCCAAGGGTTGGAAGCTTGAAAGCACGGAACCGGGGACGGGCCGCCCCGCGAACGGGGCTCAGTCCGCGGGCGGGGGCTCGACCTGCGCGGACGGGGGCTCGCCTTCGGCTGCCGGCGGAGTGTCCTGCGCGGGCGGGGCCTCGGCGTGGGTGGCGTCCCGGGGGGGGGCCTCGCGGTTTCCGGACGCGCGGCTGCGGGGGACGGACATCGCACCGTCGAAGAACTCGATGACGTGCCCCTTCTCGATCAGCCAGCGCAGATGATTGGACAACTCGGCGCGGGCGGCCTCGTCGCCGGCCCGTTCGCCGAGGACATCCGCGGCCATCTGGTCCCGCTGGACGCCCGGGTGCTCCGCCAGGTAGCGAAGCGTGTCGCGGATGGGCGCGATGGCGCGGTCGGCATCGATGGCCGTGGGTGCGACGGAGGTGACGAACGTGTGGTTCCCGCCCGCCTTGAAGAAATGCATGCCCATATGCCGGAGTGCGGGGCGCAGCGCGATCATCATCGTGAGTGGGAAGCGCTGTTCCTTCGTCCACGCCTCGCGCAGCACGCGGCGGATGCCGGGATCCTCGATGTCGCGCGCGACGGTGGCGGGGAGCACGGCCCGGTGCGTTTCGCGGATCTTCGCGGTCGCGATCTTCGACTCCAGAAGTTGTCGCGCCTCGAGCCACGGCAGGGGCGGAGATTCCGGCTCGGCCTTGAGGACGTACACCTTGCGCTTGACGTACTCCTGCTTCCACTGGTCGATCACGGCCGGATCGTGCACCATCTCCAACTGGTTCCGGTATTCATCCACCGTCAACGCCGGGAACATCTCGGCGTGCGTCTCCGAGAGGGCGGCGGCGTACCCGTGGTGGTTCGGCGGCCCGAGGAGACGGCCGCTCCGCCGGCAGCGGGCGACGCAGGTGAAGTTGCCCGTGGGCGCCTCCTCGACGACCTCGCGCACCTCCAGATAGGTTTCGGCGTGGCGGCCGGTGAAGTGGCGGATGGCGGCTTCCTGCGACAGGAACAGCGACTGGCATTCCATGCACTGGAAGAAACGCAGCGGCGCACCCCCTGCGGCGGCGGACGAGTCCTGGCGGAACAGCTCGATCTTCACGAGGTAGAATTCGGCCTTGCTGAGGAAGATCTCGGCGATCTGCGCGAGGGGGAAGGCGCGCCGGGTTCCATGAACGCGGTGGGCGACGGCGCCGAGACGCTGCCGCTCGGGGAGGAACGCGACGTCGGCCGGGATCCGCGGCTCGGGCGGAGCCGACGGCCATCGGCGCGGTCCGCCCCGGTCGCGGGCGCCGGCATCGGCCGGACGTACGGCGGTCGCAGGGGCCGGAGCCGGCGCGGATGCGCCGGAATGCGGGACACGGAACTCGCCGGGGGACTCCGGGCCGCGACGGCGCAGCCGGTCGTCGCGTCCGCCTCCGCGATCGCGCCGCGGGCCGCCGCGGCTGTCGCGGTCGTCGGAATCGAAACGCCGTCCGCCCCGGCCGCGTTCGCGATCGCCGCCCCCCGGGCCGTCGAACGACGCGTAGGGGTGTTCCGTCGGCGCTTTGCGCGCCCACGTCGGCACAAAGTTCAGATCGAGGACCACGTCCTCCCGCTGCGGGCTCTGGTTGTCGTCAGCCATGTTTCTATCCACACCCCGTGCGGGGGCGACACTTTGCCGCCCGTAGGACCTGTCTCGCGAGAAAACCGGGTGGCTTCCACCGCGGACAGGAACGCGGCATAGGAAACCCGATCCGGGCGCCTGTGTAAAGGCTCTTGCGGCCGGGTGAATACGTGCGGGTCGCGCGCGTCCATGAGGTATGGTAGGTTCGATGCAGCTCGGAGGTGCCATCATGAAGCGGACGATTCTTGCAGTGGTGTGGGCGTCGGCAGGGCTTGCGTGCGCGGCAGATCCCTGGCGCGTGGCGGTGCTGGACTTCGAGGACCAGACCGGCATGAAGGCGGAGGCGGCGCTCGGCGGGGCCGTCAATCCGAAGTCCCTGGCGGAGAAGGGCGTGTTCGTTCTCGGCCAGCAGCTCGCGAACAAACCGGGCTACACGCTGATCGACCGGCGCGACTTCCTCTCCCAGATCACGAAGTCCGAGGCCCCCGGCGCCCCGGCCCCGTCGTTTCTGCGGGCCGCGCAGGCGCTGAATGCGGACGTGGTTCTCCGCGGAGCGCTCCAGGCCTTCTCGGTCGGGAAGACCGCGGTCAAGCAGAGCGGATTCAATGTCGATTTCTCGACCCTGACGTTGCGCGTCGGCATCGAGGCGCTGGATCCCGTCGACGGGGCGGTGATCGCCGTCTCGTCCGGGTCGGCGGAGACGAAGGTCCGCCAGACCGAGAACCTGCAGACCGTCCTCGGCGAGGCCGAGGTGCTCACGCTATTCGAAAAGGCGCTGGCGTCCGCCGTGCCGACGCTTGACCAGGCGCTCGCCAAGCGGGCCGAGGCGGAGAAGAACCGTCCGGTCGTGAAGCTCAACATCAAGACGACGGCCGATCCCGCGCTGGTCGAGATCGACGGTCTGCTCGTCGGGACCACGCCGCTTGTGGGCCTGCAGGTCTACAAGGGCGACCACACGATCACCATCGGCCGCGCCGGCCACCGCGACATCCGCAAGCGGATTCTGCTCGAGCGCGACACGCAGATCGAGGTGCCGATGATCCGGACCGAGCTCTCCGCCGAAGAGATCAAGGATGTGCTCGACAAGGCCCGTGTCCACGCGATCATCGGCGAACCCGGCATGACGATCCTGCCGTTGCAGTAGAAGCCGCCGGGCTCCGGTTACTGCGCCGCGCCGGAGGCGAGGACGGTCGCAAAGAGGCCGAATGCGAAGAGAAGGATCAGAGCCACGACCGTCAGGGCGATCGTGATGTAACCCAGGATCAGGCCGGTCAGGGCCATTCCATCCCCGTCGATTCGCCCCGCCGACTTTCGGATTTCCCCCCGGGCCATGTGTCCGGTTATGACCGCCGGGATGGCCGTCAGGATGCCCGCGCAGACCATCGACAGGATGCCGAGCACAAGGCTCGCGATCGCCAGACCCGAATTCGGCGGGGTGGCCGGCGGTACCGCGTTCGGCCCCGGTCGGGGTGTGCCGGGCAGAAAGGCGGGCGCGGGGGGTTGCGGGGGAGCTGGCTGTAGGGCTTCGTTCATCGTTAGGGCCTCGTGGCTTCAGGGTAGGCCCGCCCGGGCCCCGGCACAAGCCGCCGCGGTGCCCCCGAATCCTCGCCCGGATTCCAACGGAATCGTTTCGGCCTGGGCGGAGAATCGGGCGTTCGGAAGACGCTTGAAACTGCAGGGGCGAAGCCGGAGACTCGCGGCCATGAATGAGGAACCCGGAGCGTCGAGCGCGGAACCGGCCCGGCCCCTTCCGCGCACGCGAACCTGTTACGTCTGCGGCGTGGAGAACGCGTCGGGGTTCAAGTTGAGGATGCGTGTGGAGGCGGACGGTTCGATCGTCGGCGATTACACGCCTCCGACGGAAGACAACGGGTACCGGGGC
>CAYXFW010000008.1:18530-21050 GCA_964464305.1 uncultured Verrucomicrobiota bacterium | reverse complement strand
TCGTACATGGCGATCGTCTCGTCCTTCTTCTTGTCCAGCCCGTACGCCAGCGAGGCCGCCGTCGGCTCGTTGATGATCCGCAGCACCTCGAGGCCCGCGATCCGGCCGGCGTCCTTCGTCGCCTGCCGCTGGCTGTCGTTGAAATAGGCCGGAACCGTGACGACCGCCTGTGTGATCTTCTCGCCGAGGAAGGCCTCCGCGTCGGCGCGCAGTTTCTGCAGGATCATCGCCGAGATCTCGGGCGGCGAATAGGTCTTGTCGTCCACCTTCACGTGCGCGTCGCCGTTCGAGGACCGCACGACCTCGTACGGAACCATCTCGGCCTCGTGCGAAATCTCGCCGTGCTTGCGGCCCATGAATCGCTTGATCGAGAAGATCGTGTTCTTCGGGTTGGTGACCGCCTGACGCTTCGCCGCCTGGCCGACCAGCCGCTCGCCGCTCTTCGTGAACGCGACCACGGACGGCGTCGTGCGCCCGCCCTCGGCGTTCGGCACCACGACCGGCTCGCCACCCTCCATCACCGCCATGCACGAATTCGTCGTGCCCAAATCAATTCCAAGTACCTTTGACATGCTCGTCTCCCCAGTAAAGCTGGCAGAGAAACTAGCAGGGGGTGTGCCAAGCCATGGATTCCGGGCTCCGATGGATCCTCTGGATCTGTCGGATCCGACTGATCCATAATGCGATATGGATAGACAGCTCTGTGCGATTCAGGGGGCTCTTGCGGTGCTCTCATGTGCGCCATTGCGGCACACATCGCGTGGAGATCGCGCCGTTCTGTCGCCGAACGCCGCCTCAGCCGATCTTCCACGCCTCGCGCATCGGCTTGAGGAGCATCCGGTTTGCCTCGTCGTCGCCGGGGAACGTCTCGGCGGCGGGGTCGAACGTGAGGGGACGCTTCAGCGCGGCGGCGAGGCTGCCGAGGTAGCAGGCCATGGCGGTACGATGCGCGATGGAGGCCGGAGCGGCGACCGGACCGCGCGAAAGAACGGCGTCGATGAAGTTCCGATGGTGGTTCTTCGACTCGAACAGGCGCACGTCGCCGTCCTTCGGCCGGATGCGCAGGATGTTCGTGTCGCTCGCCAGCAGTTTGTCGTTCTCGCTGAAGATCCAGCCTTCGGACCCGATGAACTTGGTTCCGTACGTGGCGGGATCGGTCGTGCTGAACAGGCTCATGCGCACGCCGCTGGCGTAGCGGTACTCGATGCGATAGCCCTCGGGCGCGTCGTAGATGCCCTTCTCGCGCCGCTTCACGTCGTACGCGGCCACCTCGACGGGCGTCGTCGCGTCCATGCCCGCGCCCCACTGGGCGACGTCGATGAAGTGCGCACCCCAGTCCGTGATGTAGCCGGGCGCATAGTCGTCCACCCACCGGAAATTGAAGTGGCAGCCCGCCTCCGTGTAGGGCCGCTCCAGCGCCGGGCCCTGCCACATCGCGTAGTCGAGGTGCTCCGGCGCCGGTTGCGGCGCCTCCAACCCCGTGAACCCGCCGCGAATGGCAAACGCCCCGGGCACGCCGACCTCGATCGCCTTCAGGTCGCCGATGTGATGATTCCGCACGAGTTCACATGCCATGCGGACCTTGAGGCCCGAGCGGCGCCACGTGCCGCACTGGAGAATCCTCCGGTTCGCCTCCACCGCACGGCAGACCGCGCGTCCCTCGGCGATGCTCGCCGCGAGCGGCTTTTCGGAATAGAGGTCCTTGCCCGCCTTCGCGGCGGCGATGGCCACGTTGGAATGCCAGTGGTCCGGCGTGGCGTTCATGACGACGTCCACGTCGCCGCGCGCAAGCACTTCGCGGAAATCGCACACCAGGTCCGCGCCGCCGAGCTTGGCGAGCGCGCCCGCCGCCTCCAGGTGCTTCCGGTCCACGTCGCAGACCGCCACAACCTGCACTCGCTCGTCCGTGAGGAACGCCCGCAGATTCCCCATCCCCTGCCCGCCCAGCCCGATGCCCGCCATCCGCACGCGGCTGTTCGGAGCCACCGTCCCCGCCCGCCCGAGCACGGACGACGCAAGAATCAGCGGAAAACCGGCGTGGAGGAACTGTCGTCGCGTAGGTCCATGGTTCATGCCGCGCACCTCATAGGGGAGTCCGGACGGGCTCGTGACCCGACCCTATCACCCCCCACCCGCGCGTTCAATGGTCCGATCCCCCGCGCAAGGCTCAGGGAATTCCGAGGGCGCGGATGCGTCGGAATCAGAGTGAACTGCCGGAAGATGAACCCGAGGTTCCGCGCGCGGAACTTCGCGACCGTGTTCGGCTTCATGCGGTCGTCCCGCCATCCGTTGTAGCCGGCCACGACTTGTCCCGGCGTAGCCATGCGAAGCCGGACGAGGCTGGCCACGATACTACCGGCCGGCTCCTTTCGTGCTGTGATCGGCGTTCGCCGGCTGGATCGTCCCGTCGTTTATGATCCAGAAATTCCGGGGACGTGGATGAGCATCGCTCCAATCGTCTCCATAATAGACACGGCGGCCATCGGGCGATCCGCAGAGGTAGACATGGCCGCCGTGGGT
>CAYXFW010000008.1:0-18520 GCA_964464305.1 uncultured Verrucomicrobiota bacterium | reverse complement strand
AACCCAGGTCTTCGACGGAACCCAATGTCTTGACCGTTTCATCCGCCCCATTGTGCGAGGCCCACGTTCCAGGCTCTTGCACAGGCAAATCCATCCGAACCCCCCTCCCCCAGCCCGACCCTTCCATCCGGCCGAAATCCACATAGACCTTCTTGCGGCTGACGGCGATGGCTCTAATTCCTGTTTCCGATGGCGTCCCGTCGTAGGTTTCCCGCTGGGCCAGCGGCGCATAGCGGTAGGCGACAAGAGCCGCCCTTGCGTGCTTGTTTGTCGACCCTGATTCTTCAGCAGCATATTGGATGAGCCCATGCCACAAGTCGCCGTCCGCGCTGAAGATAAATGAGTCGTCCGGGAGAAACGTTAGGGACTCGATCTTCTTGCCGGGCGGATAGCGAATATTAACAGCCGTAACGCCCGTGCGGCGATTCGCTTTGTAGTAGAGGTCAGGCCCGGACGTCACCAATACCTCGTCGGTCCTGGGATTGCACGCCACATCATCGAAGTTCACATTCTTCGGGGCCCGTTCCAGCCATGTGACTCTGGCTTCGGCCGGCACCCAGGACCACAGAGCATTCTTCGTGACCAAATAGAATGAACCATCTTTCGCGAGGGCAAGACCGGCCACGACATCGTCTTTCCCTAGATTCACTCTTGTCGACGTATTGCTTCCTTGCTTTATGTCGATCATGCCCAGCGAGTTGGTAGAACCCATAGCCACATAGACTGCTCTACCGTCCATGGTAAAGGCCGCGCTGCCCGCCGGGGTCGCGTCACACCAAGCAAGGAGCGCGCCACCAACAACGATCCACGCTAAGTGATGAAACATGGTGCGATTGACGGCGCGATAACGAAGGGCGGTCCGAACGACCGGGATCGCTGCCCATGCGGCGACCCCGAGGGCGATACATATGACGATTCGTCTCATTTCCGACCACCCAAGCTGAGCGCCGCGGGGCGGGGGTTTGGCCGCCTCACCGGGTCGGGATGCTACGCCTCCAGGATGCAGGCGATCAAGCGCGCATCCGGCTCTTGTTCTTTCGGGGCGGTTGCGGCAGGCTCCGGAGCCATGAATATGCATGCGAGATTCAGGGTCGGCAGGCGTTCCCTTTCTTCCGCGGCGTGCGCCGCCGTGCTGACTGTGGTGCTGCCGGCGTGCCGCCTCGCGGCGGGCGAATGGGCCGATCCGGCGCGGCAGTTTCGCGTGCAGGTTACCGTGCCGGCCGGGGACCGGCCCGTGGAGCGCATGCTGGCGTCGCTGCCGATGGACCTGGGGAAGGACCTCGCGCAACTCGGCATTCGGGGCGCCGTGGACCCGGGGTCGTTCCGTCTGCTGGCGGTCGGACCGGAACGGCGGGAGCCGGCCGTGTGGATGCGCGACGGCCGCATCGAGTGGGACGCCGGGGTCCTGGCGGCGAACCGGGACGCTGCGTTCGACCTCTACTTCAGCCTGGCGCGCGGGGGCAGCCCGCAGCCTCCGACGGCGGGGGCTCTCGCCATACCCCCCGACTTTTTCCAGGAACATACCGGACGGCCGTGCGATTTCGACGACGGGGGCGTGGGCGGCATCACCGGATGGAGCCGGGCGGACCACCTGAAGAAGCGCGTGGAGAACGGCGTCCTGATTCTGGATGTGAAGGACGACGCCTATCTCATCTGGGGCGCCATGTGGGGCCCCGAGCGGCCGGGGGTCAAACCGGTGCGGATCGATATCGATCGGTATTGGACGCTGGAGATCCGGTTGCGACAGAGTCTCGCGCGGGCGAAATGGGAGATTTTCGGCCGGCCGGCGGGCAAGGAACGCCTGCTCACTCACGAATTCGCCGTGCACGGGACCAATTGGCAGACCGCGCGCATCGACCTGCGCCGCGACTTGCACTGGAGCGGCATCCTGTCCGCGCTGCGGATTGACCCGGCGGACAATGCCGAGGCCCGGGTCGAGATCGACTGGATCCGGCTGCTGCCAGCGGGGGTTGCGTCGCATACACCGGTGGAGACGCCGGGGTCGCCGACTTCCAGGGCCGCGAAGGTCGATGTCTCGCCGGCACGGAGCGAGGTTCCCGTCGACACCGAGCAGATCGCCTCGGCGGTGGTGCGCGATGCGGCCGGAAAGCCTGTCGCAAGGCAGCCGGTGCGGATCTGGATCGACGAGCCGCAGGACGGCGTCCTCCGCCTGGACCGGTCGGCCGGGACGTTGAACGACGCCCCGGGTTGCGCGTCACTGGCTCTGGGCCCCGGCGCCCGGCGCGGCCTCACGGACGTCTTCGGCCGCGTCAGCGTCCGGTACCGCGCCGGCCGCCGTGCAGCCGATGGCGAGAGGCTCCGCGCCGAGGCCGAATTCGCGGGCCTTGCGCCGGCCGAAGCGTCCGTGACGTTGCTCCCGGGGCCCGCGGACCGCTACGAGGTCGAGCCCGCGCATCCCCTCGTGGTCCGTCCGGGCGAGCCGTCGCCGGAGGTTTCCGCACAACGGACCGACAGGTTCGGCAACCGGCTGCCCGGGGACGGATCGTCGCCTTCGTGGTCCGCGCCGGACGCCGCCGTGACACCGCTCGCACCGTTGCGTTCCGCGCCGGATGCCGCGCGCGCCGTCCTGAGCTGCGATCCGGCTCGCCGCTGGGTGACCTTCGCGAACGTTACCGATGCCGCCGGTCTCACCGGCCGGTCGGCCGCCGTTTCGTTCCTGCCGCCGGGACCGAAGGCCGATCCGGTGCGTCTGCTGTCCAACGGGTACTTCGCCGTCCGCGGAAAGGCCTGGCTCCCGCTCGGCGGCTTCTACGCCAACTGGGTGGGCGTGCCCTCCCCCGACGGCGAGTGGGACAGGCGGCTGTCCTTCACCGATGCGACCGAGGCGCAGATCGTCGACTGGCTGAAGCTCCTCCAGTCAAACGGGGTCACGGCGCAGCGCTTCATGCTGCGCACCCACCGGAAGAACGGCATGGAGCCGATGGACATCGGCGGCCGCGTGAACCCTGGGCTGTTCGCCGCGTTCCTGCGCTACATGGACCTGGCGCGCCCGTTCGGGATCCGGTTCCTGGTCGTCCTCCACGAGGACTACGCGAAGCCCTGCTACCACGACCGCAACGCACTGGAGCGGTTCTGCCTGCCCGGGTACGAGGGGGAGGACCTGGCCGCGCTGCCGCCCTTCCAGCGGCGCTTCATCCGCGATCGCAGGCTGATCGGCGACAGCGCCCAGAAGTACACCGACCCGGACGTCCTTGCCTGTCAGGACCGGTACGCCCGCGAGATCGTCGGCCGGCTCAAGGACAACCCGTCGGTCTTCGCGTACGAGTTGGAGAACGAGATGGTGGACTGCCCCGCCGCGTGGGCGGAGCATGCCCTCGCGACGATCCGCAGCGTCGACCCCGTGACGCCGGTCTGCGTGAGCCACGGCGGCGGCGGGCTGTCCACCGCGGATCCCGCGTGGTGGAAGGAGAAGACCTCGATCGATTTCTACACCTATCATCTCTATCCCCACGGCTCGACGTCGCCGGAGATGGACTACGGGACGGCGGTGGACGTGCTTGCGCGCTACGGCCGGATCGGCAAGCCCGCGTTCCTCGGGGAATCCGCGGGCGACCAGTTCTCCTACGGGCCGGACCGCGAGACGCGGCGCTGGACGATGCGCGACATCGTCTGGTTCTCCCTTCTCAACGGCAATCCCGGCTGCTTCTTCTGGAATGCGCGGGCGAGCGAGTTCGCGGAATTCCGGCTGGCGGGCGAGATCCTGGGGCGCGTCGACTGGGCGACCTTCGAGCGGGCCCGGCCCGCGGCGTCGATGGCGGTGCCGCATGCGCTCGACGACGACCGGTGGTTCCGGTCCGATGCCGGTCGCGAGGCGTATGCGCGGATGGGGCTCGCCGCAAAGCGCGCCCTCGACCGCGGCGCCGATTTCGATTTTGTCCTCGGGGATGGCGCGGCCGAGCCGCCCGAGTCCGGTCCGGCGGATTTCGGGGTGTCGCCCGGCTACCAACTCAAGGCCCTCGTGCGCAAGGGGGGCGGCGAGGCGGTGCTCTACGCGCGCAACTTCGCGGGGACCTGGCTCTGGGAATGCGAGAAGCCCAACCGGTGGAAACAGTATCTGCGCTCGCGGAAGGCGGCGGCGCTCCGCGTCGCACTGAACCTGCCCGGGCGGTTCGACGTGGACATCTGGGACCTCGACGACGGGCGCCACACGACCCGTCGCGCGAAATCGGGTGAGACGCTCGACCTCGGCACGTCCGACCACGACGTTGCGATCCATCTCCGTCGCCGCTGACCGAGCGGGGGCGGCGCCTCGCCATTCCGCCACCGATGCCGCGTCGGCCCGTGTCCCATGTTGTCGAATTCGTGGTCCGGCCGGACCACGAATTCGACAACTTCCGCGGAGGGCCGGGGAGCCCTTCTTCTCCGCCCCCAAGCCCACCTCCGGAAGTTCCGGTCCACCGGGCTTGCCCACTGCGGCGACGCAGACCGGAGTTTCCGGTCCCACCGGGCTTGCCCCGGTGGGGAGGAAAAGGGGGCCCGCGGCGTCACGAAGCCAGCCAGGAACGGCGCCTTCCTTCCCCCACTCTCTTTGGATGGGCGATGCGGCCGCTCCGCGGGCGCGCTCGCCTCCGAGGCGCAAGGCCCGCCGGTCAAATGCCGGCGCTGCCTCCGGTCGGGCCTTCCCGCCTATCCTTCCTGTGTCTTCGCCGGGGTTGCCGTGGGCGTCTGCGGCGGCCATAATGGGCCATTGCGGGATGAAGCAACGTAGACCCAGAGGACGGTGGGGCGCCGGGGGGCTGGCGGCGGCGCTGGGCGTGGCGCTGGCGCTGCCGGGCGGCGCGTCGCCCAACCGGCGGACGCCGGTGGTTGAAGCCGTCGAGAAAATTCTTCCCTCGGTCGTGAACATCGGCACAGAGCAGCTCGTGCAGGTGGTCCGCAGCGATCCGCTCCAGCGATTTCGCGGAGAGCTGTTCGACCGGATGTTCGGCGAGCCCGCCCAGCAGCCGACTCCGCAGGGCTATCAGGTGAAGCATTCGCTCGGCTCGGGGGTGTTGATCGACCCGGCCGGCTACATCCTGACGAACTTCCATGTGATCGAACGGGCGACGGCGATCCGCGTGACGCTGGTCGACGGCCGGCCATTTACCGCGCGGCTGGTGGCGGGCGACGAACTGAACGACCTGGCGCTGATCAAGATCGACCCGCCGCATCCGCTGGCGGCGGTCCGGTTCGCGCGCGACGGCGATCTCCTGCTGGGAGAGACCGTGATCGCGCTCGGCAACCCGTTCGGCCTCGCGCATTCGGTCACCGTCGGCGTCCTGTCGGCGATGAACCGCGAGGCGCGGGTCGGGTCGCAGACGATCTTCCGGGACATTCTGCAGACCGATGCAGCCGTGAATCCGGGCAGTTCCGGCGGACCGCTGGTCAACATCGACGGCGAGCTGATCGGCGTCAACGTCTCGATCCACCAGGAAGGCCAGAACATCGGGTTTGCGGTGCCGACCCACCGCGTGCGCTCGCTGCTGGCGGCCTGGCTGTCGCCCCGTTCGCTGGCCCGGCTTTCGACGGGCCTCGATCTGGCGGAGCGCGACGGCCATCTCGCCGTGACCGCCGTCGCGGCGGACGGGCCGGCCTCGGGCTCCGGGCTCCGGCCGGGCGATACGGTCATCGGGGTCAATGGGATTGCGATCGCCACGCTGCTGGACTACCACCGCGCGCTTCTCGGCCTCGGCGCGGATCACGAGGTCCACATGGCCTACGAGCGGTCGGGTGAGGCGGCCGTGGGGACGTTCCGGCTCGCCGCGATGCCCAAGCCCGACGGCGCGGCGCTGGCGGGGACACGTCTCGGCCTCGAACTGGCGCTGCCGGATGCCGCGGACCCGGTCCGGGGCGGGCTGGAGGTCCGGTCCGTTCGTCCCGGCGGCCCCGCGGCGCGGGCCGGCATCCTGCCGGGCATGCGCCTGACCCGCATCGGGGGCCAGGGCGTGGGGACGCTCGACGATGCCGGGGCCCGGCTGGAATCGCTCGGGACGGGCGGGCGCGTGGCAGTCTCGGTGGCGGCCATCGAACGCAACGCGGGGTTTCTGATTGCGCGGACGGGAACGACGGAGCTGACGGCGGATTGAGGGGAGCGGGCTGCGGAACATGGTGCGGGTCGAACATCTGACGAAGCGGTTCGGCGGCATGACGGCCGTGGACGACCTCTCTTTCGAGGTCGGCCGCGGCGAGATCGTTGGCATGCTCGGCCCGAACGGCGCGGGCAAGACGACGACGCTACGCATGATCGCCGGATTTCTTCGTCCGACCGGCGGGACGATCTCGGTCGGCGGCCGGTCGGTCCAGGACGACTCGATCGAGGTTCGCCGGCGCACCGGCTACATGCCGGAGCATGCGGCGCTCTATCCCGAGATGCGCGTGGCCGAGTATCTGCGGTACCGGGCGGCGCTCAAGGGCGTCCCCGCGAGGCGCGTCCGCCGCCGCGTGAGCGAGTCGGCCGACCTCTGCGGCATCGGCCCGGTTCTCGGCCGGATCATCGGCCGACTGTCGAAGGGCTACCGCCAGCGCGTGGCGCTGGCCGACGCGCTGGTGCACGAACCGGAGCTGCTGATCCTGGACGAGCCGACGCTGGGGCTCGACCCGAGTCAGATCCGGCAGGCGCGCGACCTGCTCCGCGGCCTGGCCGAGCGGCATACGGTCCTGCTATCCAGTCACATCCTTCCCGAGGTGGAAATGACCTGCGGACGGGTGATCATCCTCCACCGCGGACGGCTGCTCGCCTCCGAGCCGGTCCAGGCGCTCGCGCGGCGGCTGCACCGCAACGCGCGGATCATCGCCCAGGTGCAGGCCCCGGCCGAGGCGGCGCGCGCGGAACTTGCGCCGCTCGCCGCGGAGGGCCGGTTCACGGCGGAACCCGTCGGGGCATGGACGGAGATCCGGTTCGAGGCGGCGGGCGACGACGACCCGCGCCCCGCGGTGGCCGCCGCGGCCGCCCGGCGCGGCTGGCCGCTGCGCGAACTGCGGCGCGAGGAGCAGAGCCTGGAGGAGATCTTCCTGGCGGTGACCGGGCACGAGGCCCGGGCGGAGGGCGCCTTGTGAGGACCTTCCTCGTGCTGTGGCGGCGGGAACTGCTGGCCTACGCGCTCTCGCCGACGGCCTACCTCGTCGCCGTGCTCTTCCTGGCCGTCACCGGCGCCGGGTTCTGGATTCTCGTGGCCGCGCTGGCCGCCGGCCCCGGCTCCGCCGCGGGGGCGACGGAACTGCTCGGATGGGTGTTCCTCCTCACACTCCTGGCGGCCGCGCCGCTGCTGACGATGCGGCTGTTCGCCGAGGAGCACCGGTCGGGCACGTTCGAGACCCTGATGACCGCCCCGGTTCGCGAGGCGGAGGTCGTGCTGGCCAAGTACGCCGGCGCCGTCGCCTTCTTCGCCGCGATGCTCGCGCCAACCCTTGCCTACGGACCGCTGCTGCGGGCGATGTCGGCCGTGCCGCCGCCCGCCGACCCCGCCGCGCTGGCGGGCGTGTATGCGGGCGCACTCCTGGTCGGCGCTTTCTTCCTCGCCCTCGGCCTCCTGGCCTCGGCGCTGACGCGCTCGCAAATCGGCGCCGGGTTGCTGGCGTTCGCCGCGATCCTGCTGTTCCTTCTCGGCGGGCTGCTGCCGTACATCTGGCACACGGAGACGGCCGACTGGCTGGGCGCGTGGCTGTCGCCGGTCGCCCACATCGCCGATCTCTCCCGGGGGGTGTTCGACACGCGCCCGGTCGTGTTCTACGCGGTCAACATCGCGTGGATCCTCTTCGCCACGACCCGGGCGCTCGAATCGAGGCGGTGGCGATGAAGCCGGGCATCCATGGCGACCGGGGCGGGGCGCGAAACGGCATCGGCCGGCAGCGGCGGCGGTCGCTCGGTGCAGGCGCGGGCGCGGCGCTGGCGCTGGCGCTTTCGGCGTGCGTCGGGGGCATGCTCCATTATCTCGGCCAGCGGCACTACGCGCGGACGGATCTCAGCCGCGAGCGCTTCTACGCCCTGTCGGACACGACCCTCCGGATGCTGGAGGGGCTGACCAATTCCGTGGAGGTCACCGTCGTCTTCCGGAACGGCGAGGAACTCCACGACCTCACACGCCTGCTCGCCGAGTACCAGACCGCCTCGCCCCGCGTCCGCGTCACGCGCATCGATCCCGACCGCGATGTGGTCCGCCTCAAGGAACTCGCGCAGACGCACCCGCTGACGGAGGTCAACGCGGTCATCGTCGAATCCGCCGGCCGGGTCCGGATCCTCGGTTCCGGCGACCTCTCGGAGTTCGAACGGCACGTCGGCGGACAGGGGGTCGAGCGCCGCCGCCGCGCGTTCCGCGGCGAACAGGCCCTCACCTCCGCGATCTACGAGGTCTGCCGCACCCGCGCGCCGGTGGTGTACGCGCTCGGCGGCCACGGGGAACGCCCCCTCGACGGCGCCGAACGCAACCAAGGCTTCGCACAGGCCGCGCGGCTGATCCGCCAGGAGGGAATCGACCTGCGCCCGCTGATCGTCGGCGGGGACACGGGCATCCCGGACGATGCCGACGTCCTGCTCGTCGCCGGCCCCCGAACGCGGGTGCCTCAGCCGGAGCTCGACGCGATCCATGCCTTCCTCGAACGCAACGGCCGCGCCCTGATCCTTCTCGATGCCGGCTCCTCGACCGGCTTCGAGGGGCTTCTCCGCCGCTGGGGTCTCCGCGTGGGCGCGGATGTCGCCGTCGACGAGGGCCGCGCGCTGAGCGGCGGGCTCGTGATCAGCCGGTTCTTCCGGCACGGCGCCACCGCCACGATTCGCGACCTTGCCTGCGTCCTCTACTCTCCCCGGTCCGTCGAGCCCGATCCGACCACGACCGCGCCGCAGGCCGGCGCGGACCGTCCCCGGGTGACGCGTCTGGCCACCACGAGCGAACAGGGCTGGGCGGAGACCGATCCGGAACAACGGCCGCCGAAGTTCGATGAGGGGCGCGACCGGCCCGGTCCCATCACCGTCGCCGCGGCGGTCGAGCGGGGCCCGGCGGGCGGCATCGACGTGCACATCCGCCCGACCCGCCTCGTCGTCTTCGGCGATTCCGCGTTCGTCGCCAACGGCGCCATCGTCAGCGGGAACGGGGACCTGTTCCTCGGCGCATTGAACTGGCTGCTGGACCGGAAGGACCGCATCGCCATCGCATCGCGGCCGATCCGCGACACACGGATCGACATCTCCCAGGCCCGGCTGAGGCAGCTCGGCTTCGCCGTCGTCGCCGGCATCCCGGGCCTCGCGGCCGCCGCCGGCCTGCTTGTGTGGTTCCGACGCAGGGCGTGAAGGCGATGAACGCAAGGACCAATCTCATCCTGTTCCTCTGCGCCATGGCGCTGGCCGCATTCATCGTCGGCATCGAACGGCGCAAGGACACGACGGGCGACCGGCTCGACCGCGCGCGGCACGCCCTGGACTTCGATCCCGAGAAAGTGTCCGCCTTCCGCATCGAGACCCCGGCCTTCACGGTGGAGGCGGAGCGCGAGGACGACCGGTGGCGGATCGTGCAGCCGGTCCGCGTGCCGGCCGACGCCACCGAGGTCTCCCGCATCCTGCTCGGAATCCACGCCGCCCCGGGCGAGGCCGTCGTCCCGGCGGCGGACATCGCGCGCCGGGGGACGGCCCTCCGCGATTACGGTCTCGACCGCCCGATCGCGCGCCTGTCGCTGACGGGGCCGGGCATCGATCTGCAATTCGAAATCGGCGAACCGGGCCTGCTGGGCCGGCTCTACCTGCGGCGGATCCCCGGCGGCGACATCCTCGCCACCGGAACCAACCTTCTGGCTGCCCTTCCCTCCGGCCTCTCGGCCTTGCGCGACCGGACCCTGTTCCCGCCCGCCGCCGAAGCCCGCCAGGTTCGGATCCGCAGGCCGGATGGATTTCTTCACCTGACCCGCGGCAACGGCGGGGCGTGGAGAATTCTTCAGCCCGCGGTTGGCCGCGCGGAACGCGCCGCCGCCGCCGGCATGGTCGGCGGAATCCTGTCCGCCCGGGTCCTCGAGTTCGTCCGCGACGGCGCGGTGGAAGGGGCCCCGTACGGGCTGGACGAGACCGCCGTGGAGCTGACGGTTGATTTCGACCGGGACACCGCCCCGTCCGTCGTCCTCCAGATCGGCCGGGCACAGGAACAGCGGGCCGGCGCCGTCTACGCGCGGCGCGCCGGAGGCGATTCGATATTCACCGTGCCCGCCGACATCACACGTCTGATGGCCACCCCGGTGGACAGCCTCCGCGACCGGCGGCTCGTGCCGATGCTGCCGGAGGATATCGGCGCCGTGGCCATCGAACGGGCGGACCGCAGGATTCGCATCGTCCGCGAGGGGAACGCCTGGCGGATCGTCGAGCCCGTCGCCGCCGCCGCCGAGGAGTCCCGCGTGCGGGCCTTCCTCCAGGAATGGACCGGCACGCGCATCGAGGAATTCGTCCCGCCCGCCTCCAGGGGCCCCGCGTCCTCGAACGAGACGCGGATCGCGCTCTACCGCCGGACCCCGGGGTTGACGTCCACCAATGGCACGGGCGCGGCGGATGTCGAGAGCCGGCCTTCGGCCGTCACGCTGCTCGTCCGCACAACTTCGCTCGACCTGACCCCCGTTCAGGTCACCGATGCGGATGGCACGACGGCGGTCCTGATCAAAACCAAGGCGCCGGGTTTCGTCGCGCCGGACCCCCTGCGGTTCCGCGATCGGGCCGTTCTCGACCTTGCCGCGGACGAGGTCGGCGGCCTGATCCTCTCCCGCGCAGGCGTCGAACAACGCATCGTCCGCGGTTCCACCAACCAATTCGTCAACGCCGAGGGCGATCCGGTTTCCGCGACGGATGTCGCCCGCCGCCTTAAGCTTCTGGCGGGGCTGCGCGCCGCCGCGCTCGTCGCCGAGAATCCGGCCGAGAGAATCTCCTACGGGCTCGACCCGCCCGCCGCCACGTTGACCGTGACCCTCCGGGGCGAGGGGGGGCTTACCCGCAGCCTGCTTTTCGGACGGACGTCGCCGGAGGGAACCTTTGTGGCGATCCGCGGCCAGGATCTGGTGTTTCTCCTCGACTCGACCACGGCGGGCGTCCTGCAGGCCGATCTGTTCCCCAAGCCGGCGACGCCAGCGGCACGCCCGCCCACCAATCCTGCCCCGGAGGCGGCCCGGTGACCCGCCGCCGCGGACGCGCCGGCCGCCGCATCGCGGTTCGCGCCGTCCTGCTGCTGGCCGCGGCTGCAGCCGCGGCGGTCATCTGGCTGGACCGGCAGGGGCTTCCGGCTCCCGCACGGGACCGGCTGCGCGCCGCCATCCGGCAGGCGGGCCTCGATGTCGATTTCACCCGGCTCCGCCTCTCCCTGCCCGGCGGCGTCGAGGCAAGCGGCGTGCGGGTCTTCGAGACCCCTGCATCCCGCCGGCCGCGCGTCGAGGCCGCCGTCGTCCGCATCGGCATCCGCTGGATCGACCTGCTGAGACGACGGCCTGCCCTCGGCGGACTCGAGGTCCGCGACGGTACGCTGCTGGTTGGCTCGGACCGGGACGCCGCCTCGGGCGAAACCATCACGGGCATCCGCGCCGACCTTCTCCTGAGCGAAGGCACCCTCGATGTGGCCGGCATGTCGGGCGTCTGGCGCGACCTCTCGATCCGCGCCGCGGGACGCATCGTCATGGCGCGCGGCGCCGACGGCCGCCTCCGACCGCCGGATCTTTCGCCCCTGTTTCCGGAGATGCGCGGCGGAGGCGGCGCGCCGTTCGATCCCACCCGCATTCCCCTGGCGTTTCCCGGCGGCGGACAGATCGAGGCGCGCTTCGATCTCGACGCGAAGGCGCCGGTCGGCGCCTTCGTTACGCTGCGCGGCGAGGGCAAGACCCTGGAATGGGGACATGTCCCGTTCGATGGATGGAAGCTCTCCGCCCGCCTCGCCGGGGGCCGTGTGATCCTCGACGAGGCCGCCCTGCACGCGGGCGGCGACCGGATCTCCGTCTCGGGATCCCTCTCGCCCTCCAACGGAATCGCGGAACTCCGTCTTCAAGGCTCCATCCCCGCCGCCCACGCCGCGCTGATCCCGCTCCCGCCGCGCCCGTCCCGCGTCCGGGAGCGACTCGGACTCCGCACGCCCGACGCCCTCCGGCTCGACGTCACCCTCGGCCCCGGACCCCTGACCTCCCTCGTTCAACGGATCCGCGGACGCATCGCCGTCTCACGGACGGAATGGATGGGAGTCTGGTTGGAGTCCGCGACCGTCGACTTCGAACGCGACGGCCCCGCGCTACGATTCCCGTCGATCGACGGCATCGCGGGCCGCGGCGCGATGGCCGGACCGCTGCACGTGGACGGCGGCCTCGATCTTCCGACCGGCGACTACCGCGGGCGCATCCGCACCGGCTTCGATCCCCAAGCACTGATGCCCTGGCTCGATCCCGTCCAGTCGATGCACGTCGGCGCCACCGCGTTCCGATCCGCCCCGCCCGTCTGTACCGCCGAGGCCGTCGGCCGGCTGGGCGATATCCGCCGGCTCGTCCTGAGCGGCACGGTCGACGCGAAGGACTTCCTCTACAACGGCGCCCTGCTCGCCTCCGCCTCCGCGCGCATCCAGGTGAGCAACCAGGTTCTGCGGTTGGACGGCGTGCGCGCGGTCCGCCCGGAGGGCGTTCTCTCCGGCTGGATCGAACAGGACTTCACCCGCCGCAGGCTCCGGTTCGACATCGACAGCGCGATCGATCCCGCCGCCGCCGCGCGCATGTGCGGCGCCTCGCCGCACCGGTTCGTCTCGCACTTCCGCACCGAGGGTCCGACGCGCATTCGCGCGCGCGGACTGGCGGACTACGGGAACCGTCGCGACAACGACGCGACCTTCGAGGTCGAAGCCAGGTCCGCCGGCATGGGCTGGCTTCTCCTCGACCAATGCGCGTTCCAGGGACGCATCGTCGGCCGCCACATCACGGTCACCCAGGCGACCGGCGCCGTTTATGGAGGAACCTTCGAGGGGCACGCCGTGTTCGATCTGCCCGACGGCACGGAGGCGCGGACTCACTACCGGGCTGCGGGGAGCATGAAGAACGTCGACTTCACCGCGATCCTCCGCGCCGTGACCGACCGCGACGAGCAGCCCCTCGAAGGCAGGGTCTCGGCGCGCGTCGACCTGGCCGGATTCATCGGCGACGGCCAGGGCCGCACCGCCGCGGGCTCCGGCTTCCTGAAGGTCGAAAAAGGCCGGCTTCTCGAGATCCCGCTTTTCGGCGGATTCTCGCGGCACCTTGCCCGGATCGTGCCCGGCATCGGATTCACCTCGCAAAGCGACTTCGTGGCCGACTTCCGTATCGCCAATGGCCGCGCCAGCACCGACCAGGCCGAATTGCAGGGCGACATCCTGACCATGCGGGGCCGCGGATCCTACGGATTCGACCGGAGCCTCGATTTTGTCGTCGAGGCCAAGCTGCTCCGCGAAGGGCTCATCGCCGATGTCGTCCGCCTGCTAACCCTGCCCGTCACGAAACTGCTCGAGTACGACCTGACGGGGTCGATCACGGCGCCCCAGTGGGTGCCGCGCAATATGCCGAAGGAAATGCTGCCCGACGTGGAGAAGCCCGGCGGCACTCCTGCGGCGGGAGACCGGACATGAGACGCCCAAGGCAAGCACGAAATCCAAGTCCCGAAGCTCAGAACAAGTCCCAAACAGCGTTTCTGTTTGAGACATTGGGGTTTCGTGCTTCGTGCTTGTTTCGGATTTCGGAATTAGGATTTCGTGCTTCCCGTCCCCTCCTCGGTGTTCGATGGAGTGCCCCATGAAATCCTCTTCGTCCACCTCTCCCGCCTCCGCCTCCTGGACCGTCGTCACGCTGCTGACCGGCGCCGCCCACGCCGAGCGGCTGGCCGACTGGGCGCGCGAGGCTTCCGGCGTCGAGCCGGTCCAACTGCTCAAACCCCGGGACACGCGGGCGTGGCTGGATCTGTACTTCAAGGAGGCGGGGGATGCGCAGGCCTTTCTCCTCGCCTCGGAGCGGCAGCGGCTCGTCCTCGGCCGCGCGGTCCGCATCTGCCGGCCGCGGGACTGGCAGCGGTTCTGGCGAAAACACTTCCACGTTCTGACCGTCGGCGGCCGCCTGCGCATCGTGCCGGAGTGGTCGCGGGCCGGGAAGCCGCCGCGCGGCGTGAAGGATCTCCGTCTCGAGCCCGGCCTCAGCTTCGGGACCGGCACGCATTTCACCACGCGCTTCTGCCTCGAACGCCTTGCCGTCCTCTGCCGCCCGGGCCATCCCCGGAGCATGCTCGACGCCGGCACGGGCAGCGGTATTCTCGCCATCGCCGCCGTCCGTATGGGCGCCTCGAAGGTGCTGGCGACCGACAACGACCCGCAAGCCCTGGCCGCCGCGCGGAAGAATGCCCTGCGAAACCGCACCGCCGCACACATCCGGTTCGCCGCGGCGGACGTGATCGCCGAGTCCCCGCGCGGACGGTTCGACCTCGTCTGCGCGAACCTCTATGGCCCGCTCCTTCTCGAAGCCGCCCCCGCGCTCGCCGCGGCCACGCGCCGCACGCTGCTGTTGAGCGGAATCCGGGAACTCGAAGCCGACACCGTCGCCGACGCCTACGCCGCGGAAGGCCTCGCGGAAACCGTGCGCGATGGCGACGGCGAATGGTGCGGCCTCGAGTTCACCCGCCTCACGCCCCGTCGTCGTAGCCGAGAAGCTTGATCCCCGGAATCGCGGCGAAGTCGCGCACGTTCCGCGTGACCACCGGCAGCGCCAGGGCTGCCGCACAGGCCGCGATCCAGAGATCGTTCGGCCCCACGCGCAGCCGGTCACGCCGGACCGACCCGTACAACTGCGCATACTGGCGGACGATCGCGTCGGTGCTGTGGACAACAGGATAGGGTTCGAGAAAGGCGGTCAGCACCTCCGGGTCATGCCCGGCCGCGGCGCCGCCGCTGAGGAATTCCCCCGCCACCACCCACGGCAACCCGACGGCCAGGTTCGCGTGCCGCCGTGCGAATCCGGTTGCGGCGCCCTCTTGACGTTGCCCCCGCCAGAGATCGATCAGGAATGTCGTGTCGGCTAGGAGGTCCACTTGTCACGTAATCCCTTCGGATCGGCCCCCCACCCCGCGGCCTCTTCCATGACCCGCATCTGCCTGGCATCGGCAGCCGGAAGCGTCGTCACACTCTCCAGCATCTGCCCGAGCGTTCCCCGCCGGGGCACGACCTTGATCACGACAGCCGAGAACGAGTCCTTCGGCGACTTCTTCCATTCCAGAAGCCTCCCATACGCCTCGTCCGTCAACGTGATCGTCTTCATGTATGCATGATAGCATGATCATCGCTGTCATGCAATGCGTGTCGATGTGGGCGCCTTTGTCTCGCTCCAGCTTGGACGGTTCCCTGCCCGGGATCCCGCGGCGCAACCGCTTCTATGTCCCCATGCCCCGCGCCAGGAGTCAGCTAACGTGGGGCCTCAGCATCAGAAGCCGTCAATGCGGCCTCTTCCCAAGTACGCGTGGCAAAGTCGGAAGCAGCTCCAGCGCCTCCAGACTGCAACGCCAGAGAGAATCCACGTTCCATTTCGCGTCGCTGCGAGCGAGAGAAGTCCTTCATTGTCAGCACCTCCACAAGACGATTCTCTGCCCGCAGAAGCTCGTAGCCCTCAGTTAGCACGCAAGTGCCAAGTATCGACACAAACCGGTCACTGCCCACACGTCTCCAGTCGGGATCGCGCGAAACCCGCGGCGTGAGTAGCAGATCGAACGCGCGATCGCTTTGCGTAGCGGTCATCTGAAACGGGAACAGTGAATAGCGTGTTTCGACACCTCTCCCAGAAAAATCGATCCATGTTTCCGCATGGAAGTTCGCCACTCCCGCCGAATAGCCAAGAAGGGAACCCGCGGCTATGTAGAGGGCGCCTCGAAGCCGGCTCTTTCGACATGACGGTATCGTCGCGGCTCCTGTAGAAACTGTACGGTCATATTCTCGGCCGATGGGGCCGTCTATGGTTTGCAGATTTGCATTCACCGCGTTCGCCCTCCACGCCGCCCTTTCCCCTTCGTCCTGGTCCGCCTCTCCATCCTGCCAATCCTGTAATCCTGTCTCCTCTCCCTCTTTCTCTTCGCGGCTTCGCGGCTTCGCGTGAGCCGAATCCGTCCATGACGCTTCTGTCCCCATGTGCGAATCGTTCCGGCTGAAGGCGGATCACGGGGTCGCGAGCAGTTCACGGACGGTCGTGGCGATCTCCGGGTCCGGATCGTTCAGGTACTTTCTCAGCAGGGGGCGCGCGGTGGGGCCGAGTTCCTTGAGCCGCGCGCGCGCCTTCGTCCGCGCCGCTGCGTCGGCGTCGCCGAGCTTCGCCACGCTGGCCTCGATCTCCGCCTTGAGCGCCGGCGCCAGGTTGTCCGCCTTCGCGGCCTCGTCGGGATCTGCGGCGCCCCGTTTCCGCGCGCCGGGCGGGCGGTCGTCACCCCACTCGTCGCCATTCATCACCGCGACGTCGATGAGGGTTATCTGCGGGATATCGCCGTTCTCGTTGGGCATCTCGTGCCGGAGCCGGTCGATCTTCCAGCGCGTGCCGTCCTGAACCCACCTCACGTGGATGGTCTGCCCGTTCTCCCGGAACGTCAGTTGGGCGGTTCCCGCCTCCTCGTCGATCGCCTGCCCCGTCATCACGGCCTCATCCTCCGCGAACCAGAGGGCGATGTTGTCGGGATCGACATCCCCCATCATCTCGCCGAGCGACTGCAGCTCCTTCCGCAGCTTCGCGGTCATCCAGTCCCATGCCCGCCGTCCCTCGCCCTCGCGAATCGACTCCTGCATCCGCTTCCATTCCGCCAGCGGTGGCAGTTCGGGGACGAGGGACGCGGGCTTTCCTCCGGCGGCCGTAAATTCCTCCCGCGCCTTCTTCCGTACGTCCGGAGCGACGTCGCGCGTGGCCAGCCAGCGGAAATCCTCGAGCGCCTCCCGCGACTTCGACTGCGCCTTGAGTGCCTGTCCCCGCAGGAGGCGGGCTCCGGCCGCGAGTTCCGGAAGCCCGGGATTGGCCTTGAGTACGGCGCTCATCTCCGCGGCCGCCCTGGCCGGATCTCCCGCCTTCATGGCGTCGACGCCCGCCTGGAACCGGGCCGTCAACGCCAGGATCGCCGCCAATGTCAGTCCCGCCGCGTCGTTCATTCGCCCAGGAGCTCCCGCACGGTGGTTGCGATCTCGACATCGGCATCGGCCCGGTGCTCCTTGAGCACCCCGTAGGCCGAAGGCCCCATCTGGCGCAGCCGGGTCCGTGCCGCCGCGCGGGTTGCCGCCTGGGCCGATCCCAGATCCTTGATCAACGTCTCAATCTCGCCCCGCTGCGCCTCGGTGGGCGGCGGAGCGTTGGTCAGCGCGGCCGCCTGGGCTGCCTGCGACGAATCGACCCGGATCCGCACATCCCCGGCGACGTCGCCTCCAAGGTGGATCACCTGCCCGTTGATCACGGCGATGCCGCCGCCGCCGAACGCCATGGCATTCCCGCCCGCGATCTGGATCGCGATCTGCGCGTTCGGACCCGCCGCCGCCACCGCAGCCGCGGCGGGCGGCGCATCCGCGGGCGCGGCGTCCTCCAGCCGCTCCAGCGACACGATGTCGTGGAAGATCCACATGTCGCCCGTGGACCGGGCGGCCAGCGTGGCGCGAAGGCCGTTGCGCTCGAGGGTCAGCGTGGCCGAGTCGCCATCGAGAGTCTCCACTAGCTTTGCGCCCTGCCACTCGTTCATGATCCAGGCAAGCCCGGCACCTGCCCGCGGGGCTTCACCGGCAACGACCGGGGCCAGCCCCCGGCATGCGTCGACGATCCGGCGCAGCGGACCTTGGACGCGCTGAAGTGCAGCCTCCTCTTCGCCCCGGGCCAGCAGGATCCCGATCGCAGACCATTCGCGACGGGGCGTACGCACAATCCGCGAGGCACGCCCCGGTGCGACGTCGATCTTTTGCATCTCGCCCGCCGCCTCCGCGCGGAGACCGTCGGACACGCCGTTGGCCCGGACCCACTCGAGATCCTTCGCCGCCTCCGGCGTGCGGCCCGCGCGCAAATTCGCCCGCGCCCTCAGAATCCGCGCCGCCTCCACCAGATGCGGGGGCGCATTCGTGGCCTCGGCAACACTGCCCGCCAGCGCCGCCGCCCGCTCGAAATCCAGCCTGCCGACCGCCTCGACGCTCCCCTGAAGGTTCGTCGCCAACGCCAGCAAAGTGGCAACGGTGAGTTCCGCTGCAGCCATGATCGCCTCTCGCATCCTCGTTCCCAGAACCCCGAGGCCCCCTCATGCTAGCCCGATCCCCCCCCCAACGCCAGCCCCCCTCAAGCCCCCCTCGAGCGACAGCCCCCCGGAACGGAGGGACAGTGAAGCAGTCCCGTCAAGGGCTGGAAGGATGGAAGGTCGGGTGGGTTGTCCCAATCCTGGACGGCTTTGAGCGTCCGCCCCCCGGAGCGCGCCCGCGGAGCGACCGCGCCACCAGATCTCTGTCCCCACACCTGGGCTTTGAGGGAGCCGGTGGGGACAGAGAAACTGTGCAGAAAGTTCCGGAATTCTGGAGGCCGGTCT
>CAYXFW010000007.1:12424-22074 GCA_964464305.1 uncultured Verrucomicrobiota bacterium | reverse complement strand
GCCCGCGTCAGGACACGCCACGGGACGGCCAACGAGGACGGTGGACGGGAGGGCGGAAGGAAAGGACCGGCTCCGCAGGAGGAAAACGGCGAAGACCAAGGCGGCGGAGGGAGCCCGGCCCGGCGGAGCGGGGCGCAGCCCCCTCACCCTACGCACGCCCGCAGGGCGGCACGTTCCAAGAGGGCGACCGGCCCAGGGAAGCCCGGGGCCAAGGCCGCATCCGCGGCCGCGGAGGGGCAAGCGCCCCGGAGGGAAGCGCGTCCAGCGCGCACGGGCCGGCGCCCCCGCCGGCCGTCCTGTGTTGCGAGCCGCGGGCGCGGGGCCAGTGGCAACGGAGCGTGTGCGCCGAAGGCTCGCCGCAGAGTCGGAGCTTCAGAATGGCGGGAAGGTGGGCGCAGTGACATCGAGCGCGTCAACCGACGCCTCGAGCCGTGAGACCAAGGCATCGGCGTGTCTCGGCCCAGAGGTCTGCTTCGCCAGACCTAATCGAGCCGGGGCTTGACGCCCCCTTCGAGCATTAGGCCGACCTGCAATGATCCTCGCGAATAGTCGACGCTTCACGGCGGGAGAAACCTGTCTCTCATCAGCGTAGCAGCCTTATGAACAGCCAAAGTTCTCTTTGCCTTCCTTCTTGTCTTCCCGACCTATCACGGACCTTCTTCTGGATCCGAGAGTACACGCGCCCTGATTGCACCCCAGCTACGATGGTTAAGTACCCCCGGGCGGCTTCTTCGGTCTTAGCGCGGCCGCCATGCACCATTCCAGTGGGTGGTCAGGCAACGGCGTTTGTGATGTCATTATTCCGTGGAAGTTGGAGCCATCATGCAGTACGCGCGACGACTTGGCATCGCCATGTGCCGAAGTCGTCCAGCTCCGTGCGTCCCTCTAAGTGCGGCTTGCCGAAGAAGCGAACTGTCGCCGCAATGGCGTCGACACTGTCGCGCGAGGAGAACGGGGCATGGCAGCGGATATGCCAACCCGCATGGCAGAGGCCTCTCGGCCCGGAGTGAAGACCCTCTTCGCCAAAGCGGCTGTATAGATGCGGCTACACATGGGATAAAGGGACTTCTGCTATGTTAACTGAAATCACGATCAGACGCTTTCGCAATTTGAACGAGCTGACACTCCCCTTGAGCCCGCTGAATGTCCTTGTCGGAGCGAACAGTTCTGGGAAGACAAGCGTCTTGCAAGGAATCCAGTTTGCTTCGTCTCTTGGGATCTGTCTTGAGCGCTCCGCATCACTTGTCTGGGAGGAAGATGCCGCCGAAGCAGTGATCGGAGCGGACGAGCTCTTTTTTCGTCCACAAGCAAACGTCTTCGCACTTGCTCACAACACAGACCGATTGCCGAACGACCCGACGCACGGCATCTGTGTGCGTTTCACAGAGGCGAAACGGGCCTGCATGTTTGAGGTGTTTGCGTCCGGCAAGCATGATCTCGGCGTGCGTGTCACAGGCGAGAGCCTCTTTTCCTCGGAACTGTCCTCTGTCGTGAATCCCTACACCGTCATCGTGCCTGGCCTCGCAGGCCTGGCCCTTGAGGAATCGCTCGCCGGTCTTGGGGCGGTGCGGAGGGCCGCAACATGCGGTGATGGAAGCCGCGTTCTCCGTAGCATACTTAAGCTACTTCTTGCCTCTGGAAAGAAGTGGGATAGGTTCCTTGACGACCTCCATGAAGTGTTTCCTCAAGTCGGCTTTTCCCTTCTCACAAAAGAAGAGTACGACGCTACCGTAGACATTGCGGTTTCTTCGTCAGCGGAAGGTCGTAGGGCCCCGATTGATTCCGCAGGGACCGGTTTCCTGCAGGCAGTGCAGATCTTGTCTTATGTTCATCTATTTGATCCGGATGTGCTTCTCCTTGATGAACCAGACGCCCACCTGCATCCGAACAACCAGCGCCTGATGGCCACGATGCTGCGGAAGCTATCGGAAGATCGAGGTAAACAGGTCATACTTTCTACGCATTCTCGACACCTTCTCGACGCCTTCGCGGGATCGGCTAATATGCTTTGGTTGCGAGACGGCCAGTTAGTTCCTTGCCAACAGTCGCAAACCGTGCGCGTCCTCATGGACCTCGGAGCTCTCGACAGGGGCGACCTCCTGAAGGCCGGCAAAGTTCGGTGCGTTGTTCTTGCAGAGGACGCCAATTCGTCTGCGCTTCAGGCTGTTCTGGCAGCAAATGGATTTCAGCTCGCCACTGCGCTGATCTGGCCCTACAAAGGCTGCCGCAACCTAAACACGCTACACGCACTTGTTCAGGTCATAACTGATCTCGCGCCTGCCGTGCGCGTTCTCGTTCACAGAGATCGCGACTACATGGAGCCCTGTGACGTACGACTCTATCGCCGTGACATGGCAGAGCTTCTTGGCGCTCATGTCCATGTCTTCGTGACAGCGGGCACCGATATCGAAGCCGCGCTTCTCGCGACGCAGCACGTGACGCACTGCGTTCCGGCCGTCAAGAAGGGGCGCGCGGCAGCTTTAATCACGGAGGCAACCGTCCAAGGGGCTAAGGACTCAATTCAGCGCTTTACCAACGCTGTCGTTCAGAAGGCTCAAGAGCGATACAGCAAGAGGCGGACGGCGAAGCCGCCGAACGCGGGAAAGCTTTCAGACCAATGCAGAGACCGATACGCCCGCGCCCCCCTCCGGTTTCGTCGTGGAAAGAACATCTTGGGACACCTGACCGCGCTGCTGCAGAAGGAAGTTGGCAAGAACGTCCGACTGCTTCAGCCATCACCGGCATTGAAGTGCCAAGAACTAACTGCTTTGGCGGTGCAGATATGGCCGCCCGATAATGCGGTCTGATCATGCCGGAAAGGAGTGAACCGATGAGTACACGCAACTACATTGTGAGTGGATTGGCCAGAGTGAAAGAGTTCTACGATTTGCCCGACCCTGGTCTCTTCCCGATTTGGGCACTCACCATGATTCACTTCGATGGCGCCGTTGATGACGAAGCGGTTCTGGAAGACGTCTATAATCAGACACAGGCGCTACTTGAAGAAGGGGGGCCTGGCGATCACTGTCTCGATGGCTATTTCCACGACGATGAGAGAAACGAACTATTCCTCTATCAGTTCAAGTACCCAGCGTCTGAGAACGCACAGTCAGGTGTCGAGGCCGCACGAGAGGTTGGGATGGCGTTAGCATACCTCTATCAGCACTCAAAGGTCCCCGAAGTTCTCCACGAATCTCGAAGAGCGGCCGCGTTGGCGCTGGCTACCGTACTGAAGGAGCACGGAACGATAACCCTCCGGGGGATTACCGCAAGCAGATGGGATACAGATCATACCTTAGCGGTGCGGAATCTCATCCCTTCACAGGTATTGGACGCTGCCACGGTTCACATCGAATTGCTCGGCGGGCAGTTCTTCCTTGACTTGGAGGCAGCTCGCACTGCTAACCTTGCTGACGAAGCTCCAATAACGTTTCGGCTATACGCCGACATTTGCGGGAAGCTGTTGGAGCTTCCCAATCAGGGCGCGTCAGGATTGGGCAGGGGGATTACAACCGTCATTTCAGCGTATTCCCTTGCGGACGTCACGGACAAGTGGGGGACCAAGCTTTTCGACCAAAACGTGCGCGGGCACTTGGGCACACAGCAAGTGAACAGGGAACTTCTGAAAGCACTGCAGTCCGATGACGGCCGCAAGAGCTTCTGGTATGGCAACAACGGCATAACGATCCTTTGCAACGCCTTGGAGTATGAACAGAGTTCCGACGGTGAGATGGTGGGGCTTGTTGTCACCAATCCGCAGATCGTGAACGGCTGTCAAACTTCAATGGCAATCAAAGATGGCGTTGGGGCGAATGGCGCTAGGAAGCCACCTCTCATCGACTTCGGTGTTCTGGCTCGTTTCATCCTTCTTGAAGGGCGCGATGAGGCGCGGGCTGACGCAGCCAACCAGATCGCCTTGAAGACGAATACCCAAGCCCTTGTTACCTTCGCAGATCTACGGAGCAACGACCGGCTGCAGAAGATCATTGCTTCTAGGTTGAAGCTGTTCGGCGATCGTTGGTTCTATGTCCGGAAGAGAGGCGATCTTGTAGCTTTGAGGAAGAACAAGGCAGCGCTTGCCCAATACAGGGAGCAGGACAATGATCTGCGCCTAATTGAACCGCAGGGATATCAACAAGCCTGGCGCGCATATACGGGGCAGCCGGCCGATGCGGTAAGCAACAAGGGGGCCGTGTGGCAGGATCTCAGTCTATACTCCCGCGTGTTTGCCGAAGACAGGAGGGCCGCTGACATTGTTATGGTCACCACAATGCTTGATTGGTTCGCACGCGTCTTCGCATCTGACCACCTGGATCATTCCCTCGCCGTATCTATCCATCCAGGGCTGGAGGACCATGTGCGGAAGCTTCGAAAGGCGAAGATGAGATGTGCGGCACACGCCCTTGCACTTTTTGGCAGGGCAGTGATCGAGGCATATGGGAGTGTTGACGCCTATCCAGAAGCACACGCGATGAAGATCATCGCAAGCCTCAAGCGCGGGTCACGTATTAAGGCTAAGTGGGTAGAGTCCGGTCCGGCTCGTTCGTGGGAAGTTCTGGAGCTTGCCATCCGCCTTATCTGTAGGTCGCTTGCTCAGTACTGTTATCACGAGGTGGACAGGAGGAACAAGGAAGAAAGGGCCGACATCACACTCTATGCGCAGTTGAAGAAGCCGCAGGCGCTGGATGACCTCTGGCAAGAACTGCGATCGGAACGGCAAGTGTCATTCAAGGAACTTGTCACACCACAGTGAGTTTTGCGCGAGTTGGCTAGGCAGACGATGTGCTTGATGACGAATGGCTCATCCCTATCGGGTGGCTCTGGGGCTGTGAACACTATGTGCTTGCCAACGCTGTCGAGTTAGACACGACGTCATAAGACATTTCGCCTGCATGGTCACAAACATGGGAGACGCCTTGGGAATCTTGGTCATGTGACGGACGGCATGCGCATCTATTTAGGACGCTGTGTTTAGAAAGTCTGAACGCGGCCGCCCCGGAGGCTTCGGCGGTGTGCTGATGCTGTGGAACCGATCCCAGGGCACGGCATTTGAAAGCATGAGGAATGCTGTCGGGAGGCTTGGCACGCAAGCCTATTCGAAAGAGTTTGCGGCACCTGCAGCAGCCTCCGGATGTACACCCCCTCTCGCCGCAGCAGCGTCCGACACAGGAAGTCGAAGGTCGGACCGTAGACGAACGAGATCGTGTCGCGGAACTCATCCGGCGTCATGTCGTCGGGAAGCTCGTGCGGCCGAGGCAGCGGGTACAGCGGCCGATGGAAGAGGCCGCGGGCGTGGCAGGCGAGGCAGTCGAAGCGGAGCTGGTCGAAGAAGCGGCGCCAGATGGCGAACGCGATATCGTCGGTCATCTCTTTCATCCCGTGTCCTCCCGGAGCATGCGCGCGAAGACGGCCCGCACGAACGGCCCGTCGCCGGGCCCCGGCCCCTCGCGGGCGATGCGGGCGAGCTGGGAACGGTCCTTCGGGGCCGCCGCGGCGACGGCCGCGTACCGCGCCCGCTTCGCCGCCAGGCAATCGGCGCAGCACACCCCCCTGCTCTGTTCCGCCCCCGGCCGGCGGCTGGCCGGGAACGCGGCGAGCGGCTTCGGCCGCTTGCAGATCCGGCAGACGCGGACCGGCCCCTGCGCCAGCACCGCCGCGCAGCGGCGGCAGACGACCGCCAGCATGTCCGGCTGGTCGACGTCCGGATCGAACTCCCGGAACGGCCGCGCCCGCAGCCGGCAGAGCGGCCCGATGCAGCGCTTGGTTCTCATCGGTCGCCCCCTTCCCTGGCCGTCGCCCACTCGAGGATCCCGAGCGCGTCGGCGGTCGCGAGGGTGACCGTCAGGTGCGGGTGGCGGCGGGCCACCAGTTCCCGGATCGCCCGTTTGCGGTCCGGTTTGGCCTTCGGGAGCGTACCGAGGGTCTTCATCCAAACTTGGGGCGGAACGGTCCGCGACGGGACGCCCAGCGCGTACAGCGCGGCCTCCAGGTGCCCGCAGTGCCGGGCGAACTTGCACGCGCTGTTCGGGTGGTCGCCGGGCATCCACCAGCCGACGCGCTCAACGACGGCCGTCAGGCCCGGCGTCCCGGCGGCCAGCGCCCGGAGGGCGTCGACCTGGGCGGTCATGCCCTCGGGCAGGGCCGCGGCGTGGACGATGCCCTCGGCGTCGCGCCACGCGTACCCGCCGGAGGCACCGGGGTCGATCGCGAGGATCGGGGTCATGGCACCCTCCCGGCCGTCCAGCTTTCAAGGCGGTTTTGAATGCCGCCAGCTTTCACCGCGGGGGGTATATACTCCGTAGGAGTATACCCGCGTGAAAACTGGCGGTCTTGGGGGTCAGCTTTCACAGTTTTCAAAGTGCGATTAAAAACTGGATCGTTCGTTGTCTTCATTGACTTCCTCCTTGGTGTCGGAGCCCGCCGTGCGGGGTTTGAGCTCGCCGGTCGATCGATACATCTGGGCACCGTGAGGGCCGGTGCCGACGATTTCGATGGCCTTGGCTTTCTCAGCCTTCTTGATCAGGTTGTGGACCGAGCCGGAGCTCAGGCCGGTCCTTTTCTCGAGGGCCTCGGTGATGGCCTGCTTCCACTCCGGGCCGCCGGCCAGGACGTCGACCACGTCCTGGATCGTGGGCTTGCCGCCGCCCGTCAGGGCCTCGACCTCGGCCGTGGAGACCTCGCGCCAGCAGATGACGCCAGGCTCGCGGTGGTAGGCGATGTAGCGGGAGTTCGTCGGCCGCCCCAGGTCGTCCTTCCAGCCGACGCGGCGCCCGCGTTTGGCCAGCAGGAGTTCGAAGACTTCGTCCGAGCCGATCGACCGGATCGCGATGACCGCGCGGGCCCAGTTGGCGAACTCCGCGGAGCCAGCGCCGAGGTACGCATAGTCCCCGGCCTGCCACTGGGGCCTCTGCTCGCCCGAGGCGGGCTTGTTCACATGGTGCACGAGGATCAGGCCGACGCGGTGCTTGTGGACAACGGGGTTGAGCATGTTCCGCAGGAAGGGCGAGACGTCGCGCTGGCTGCTCGCGTCCCCGCCGAGGTAGGCGAAGGCGGGGTCGACGATGACCAGGTCGACCGGATGGTCCCGCAGGGTCCGGTCGAGGAAGGCGGCGAAGCCCTCGCGGGTGCGGGTGTCCTCGGTGACGATCCGGATGCCGGCGCAGGCCTTGTCCCGGTCCTCGTCGCGAAGGTTGAGGCCGGCGATGACGCCGTCCCGCATCTCGGCCAGGTCGCCGTCGTCGTTCTCGGCCTGGACGATCAGGATCCGGAGCGGCCGCGCCGGTTCGAGGCCGAAGGCCGGGAACCCGATGGCCCATAGGAGCGCGGCCTGCATGGAGAGGCTGGACTTGCCCACGCCCGTCGGGCCGATCAGGAGGGCCGCGCCGCCGCGGCAGAGGAAGCGGTTGCGGAGCAGCTCGTCCGGGTCGAAGCCCGGCTTCGCGCGGCGGAGGTCCGCCAGCGGCACAGGGACGGGCCCCGCCGCGGCCGGCGCGCCCTCGCTCTCCAGGAGATCCACTGCGGCCCGGACCCGGGCCAGGATATCCGCGGTCTCGTGGCCGTTGCCGAGCTGGTGGAACGCCACCTCCATCGCCTGGGCGGCCTTGCGGCGCGCATGGCCCTCCATGATGTGCCGGGCGAGGCCGGGGATGAACTCGACGGACGGCGGGGCGTCGTCGACGAGGCTCTGGATCTCCAGGTCGTCGATGGCCCGGCCGAGCATCTTCCCGGCCGCCGGCAGGACGGCCGGATCGAGCAGCGGCGGGTCCGGAGCGCCGGCCGTGGCGCGGTCGCGGACTGCCCGGTAGAGGCACGCGCAGAACGGGTCGGTGAAGTGGTTCTCTGCCAGCCCCGTCCCGTGCGCGCGCCGGGCGCCTTCGTCGCTCAGTTGCCCGAAGATGCAGCCCACCAGACGGCGCTCGGCCTGTTCGTGGGGGCTCATGTCAGCGTCCTTGGTTTGTGATTCTCTGGAGGACGTCCACCTGTCGGGGGGTGAGGAACCCGTGGATTTCGTACCAATCGCGGACGCATTCGACGAAATCTGAGTAGGGGTCGGCGTCTTCCGCGGCCTTGATGAGATCGGAAACGCTGTTGGCATCAAGAAGGGTCTGCATGTCGTCCTCCAGAATCATGACCCTGCCGGATCCCGCGGGTCGTACCCCTTCACGACCCGCCAGACGGCGCAGAGGTGGAGGAAGAGCTCGTAGTGCCCCCGGACAGTCGTGTGCTTCACGATCTCGATCCGGCCGGGCTCGGTGGAGGAGATGAAGACGTTGGCCGCGAGGACCTCGTCCAGGCGGTCCGGCCCCCAGAACCCGCCGGCGTAGGCGGAGAGCTGCGCCTTGTGCTCCAGGTAGGAGTCGACCTTCTCGCCGGGCTTCGTCTTCTTGGTCTTGAAGTCGAGGATCCCGATCCCGCCCTCCCCCCACTCGAACAGGAAGTCCGCCGTGCCGGCGAAGCCCTGGACGAGGGAGACGATCCGCCGCTCGCGGGCGACGGACCGGATGCCCCGCTCGGCCGCCCACTCGAGAACCGGCAGCACGTAGGGCTGCAGTCCGGGCTCCACGGGCTGGCCGGCGAAGGCGGAGTCGAGCGCGGCGTGGATCCGGGTGCCGAGGTCGGCGGCGTCCTCGACCTGCTGGAAGGCGGCGTCCTGGACGCGCTTCATCCAGTAGTCGAGGCCCTCCTGCTCCTGCCTCCGGTTGCCGTCGGCCGCGCGGAGGACCTGGTCGATCTTCCACTTGATCAGGCCGGGCTTGTCGAGGATGCCGAGGATGTTCGTGACGCTGGGGACGAGCCCGAGTTGTATCGCATCGCGAATGGTGGTGGCGCGGTCGCCGGGACCTCGGGCGAGCGGCTGGCGGTGGGCGGCCTGTCCCCGGCGGTCGTACCAGTGGGAAGCCTTGATCTGCGAGTGGCCGGACGTGAGCGTTGCCATGGGGATCTCCTTTCCGGCGGGCGGGGCCGCGGGCGCCCCGCCCACCGGCAGCGGTCAGAACGGCAGGTCGACCGGCCGGACCGGCGTCCGGACCTTGGAAGCCGCGGGAGGCGGGCTGTCCAAGGGTTGGACGGCGCGCGGCGCGCCGGCCATCGGGTACTCGACCGGCGCCCGGGGCGCCTGGACCGGCGGCGCCCCGAGGGGCCCGACGGGCATCCCGGCGGGGGCCGGGGCGATCACCTGGATGTCGGCCCACACGCCGTCGCCGTCGCGCTTGGCGGTGTG
This sequence comes from uncultured Verrucomicrobiota bacterium, assembly GCA_964464305.1. Taxonomy (GTDB): domain Bacteria; phylum Verrucomicrobiota; class Kiritimatiellia; order PWTM01; family PWTM01; genus VGWF01. The sequence goes on along the minus strand of CAYXFW010000007.1, from coordinate 12,854 downwards.
GACGACGGTGATGATGGCGGTCCGGCCGACCATGCCGCCCTGGTCCGCCGGCACGGCGTAGTCCCACCCGGTCTTGGGTTCCTCGCCGAGCCAGGACTTGAGGAACTCGAAGAGCGCGCTCTTCTTGTTCGCGCTGATCTTCATCCTCCGCGTCGCGATGCGGAACGGGCTGCCCTGCGCGTCGCGGATCCCGAACAGGAAGCTCGTGACATCAACCTTCTCGGTCTCCTCGCTCTGGAACTTCCGCCGCTCGACGCCGAACTCGTCGCGGCAGTCGATGCACCTCGCCACGAACGTCCCCCTCGGCGGCGTGGGTTCGTCGGACAGTTCGAACGGACTCGCCGCCATACTCACGGACTGATTCAACACGGCCATGACCGGACTCCTTTCCTTGGGTTGCGCTGCGTTTCTTCACCGGCCGGCCGCACAC
>CAYXFW010000007.1:0-12414 GCA_964464305.1 uncultured Verrucomicrobiota bacterium | reverse complement strand
GCCGCCGATGCGGGCGGCGGCGACGTACTCGTCGAGGTCCCGCCTGGCGATGCGCCGGCAGGTCGGGGTGACTGCGACAGGGCGGAACCGCCCGGCGCGCACCAGATTCCAGAAAGTGGTCCGGCTCACCCCGAGGATCCGCGAGGCCTCGGCCATGCCCACCAGGAGCGGACCCCGGTCGGCGGCGGGTGCCGCGGGGCGCCGCATCGCCGCCAGCGCCGCCGCCTTGCGGACCGGATCGGCCCGCATCAACTCGTCCAATATCGCGGCTGTCAGCTGGCGGTCGTTCTTCATGGTTTACTCCGGTTCGTGTCACCCTTGGGGGACTTGCCACGCCGTGGCGAAAAGAGCGTGGCAAGCGGAGGAGCGTTCGACCCGCTATTGATAAGGGTTTTTGGCACGAAGGCGTGGCGTCGCGAATACCCGTCATGCCACGCCACGGGGGACGTGGCACGGCATGCCACGCCCCTTCGGGGGTGTTCGGGAACGCCGGCCGGGGCCGACTACCGGGGGTCGGGATTCGCTTCGAACGCCTGGCGCCCGGGGATGGGCGGCAATGCGACGCCCTTCCGATTGCGGGTACGCGTGGCGGTGATGATGCCCCGGAGCGCGGGGTGTTTCTTCTCCAGAGAGCGCTGTCGGCGGCGTACTGCCTCGTCGGAGCAACCGAGAAGGCGGCCGATTTCCGCGTAGGAAAGCGGAATCTTCCGGGCCGGGTGCTTGTAGGAGAGCAGGTAGTTCGCGAGTTCGCGGTCGTTCGGCTTCATGCGTTCCAGCAGGGGGCCGGCGGTGACGAGGAGGCCGGACTGCAGCATGCGCGCGGCCGCGATCTCGCCGGCCGTCGGGGCGGGGGTGGGAGCCGCGGGCGCGGGCGGGATCCCCGGCGTGCTGGCCGGCGCGGGCGTGGTCGCTTCGACCTCGACCGGATACGACGGCAGCGGCCAACCATAGGTGACGAAGGGTTTGGATTCATCCACATTGGGGAAGATGAGCCGCGTCCCGCCCTTCCACATCGAGAGCACCTGGATGACGATGGGGGCCGGCATCTCGGCGCCCGCAACCCAGTAGTGAAGTTCGCGGCTGCTGGAGCGTTCGTCGAGGCTCTTCGAGAGGGCGATGTGTGCGAGCGTGCGCTCGTACCAGAGCGTTGCGGAGTCGATTACACCGAGAAGGGCGGTACGATTGGCCGCGAGCTTCGCGGGCGTTGTGTCGACGCGGCCGTACTTGAACCGCGAGCGGCCGAGACAATCGGGCCACTCCGTGAGTCCGTGGGTGAGCAGGTACTCGAGAACCCGGAAGCGGAGGTGCTCGAAGTAGACGCCCGCGATCTGGATGGGGTGGTCGATGAGAGCCTGGAGGATCAGACCGTCGTAGCCCGTGATGGGATCGAACACACGCCGCGCCGCCTCGTACCGGCAGAAGAGAAACCACTCCGCGGTCGCGAACGACGGGGAGGGATTGATCAGGACGTGCGGCAGCGCCGTCGCCATATGCCAGAGGGCTTCGGGGTATGCCGGGGCGAGCGCGGTCCAGGGGAAGAGACGGCCGTGCAGGGCGTCGGCCGTGCGGGGATCCGGATAATCCAAGACCAAGCTGGCAGAGAACGAAACCTGTTCCACGGCACCCTCGCTTCCTGCGTCCGATGACGGACGCATACCGTGGGCCTTCGCCCCGGGGTGCTGTGGAGCCGCGACGCGGCGCCCGGCACGGAAACGTCACGGTCGCGGCCTTTCAGCCGCCGGACGCTCCATTGCCGTGAAGATCGGATCGCGAACGGGCCAGAAAGTCTCTCGCTAGAGGAACCCCGCCCCGCCGTTCTGCCGCGCCTTCACTCGTTCAAAATCCAAGAAATCATGTATCCCATCGGCCCCCGGGCGCACCCTTTGAAGAACCCGAAGCCACCAGCCCACGTCAGAGACAATATGGAATCTCCCAGGAGATGAAAGCAAAATCCAACTGAATCTAAACACAACCGCATCCATCTCTCCCGGAAGTCTATACAACACAGCCGACACGGCCCGAGCACGACAGCCCCGGGCTCGCAATGGGCCTCGCTCACGCGCGATCGCTTGCTGTCTACTGCCCCGCACTATCTTGTTTGAGGCCGCGTTGCAGCATTCTAGTGGGTGGGCAACTTCGCACTATTGTGGTGTTCTTCGCAACCATGAAGCGCAAGCGAAGCTTGGAGCATCGGCACCGACTCGGCATGGCACTGCGAGCAGAGCGCCATCTTCGCGGCCTGTCGCAAGAGGAGCTGGCCGAGGCTATCGACTGTCACCGGAACTATGTCGGCACCGTTGAACGCGGAGAGCAAAACGTCACGGTCGACATGCTGGCCCGATTCGCCAAGGGTCTCGGATCTTCCCTCGAAGCCATCTTTCGGAGGGCAGGAGTCTAGCGGGTAACAGGGGAACTTTCACGCGCGTGATCTGACGCGGCATGTCGTTATCGAGTGTGGTGCGCGGCGAGAAGAGAGGTGCATTTGTGCTGAATGCGAATGACGATGCTCTGGGGCTGCCCGAAGTGATGCCTTGGCAGCAGGAGCAGATTGAAGCGGATCGCCGGAAGATCTTGTCCGAGCTGCTCCGCCAGACGATTAGCCGCAAAGGCTATTTTCTGGCGTTCGCCAGTGGCATGGGACGATCCGACTGTGACAACGGAGCACACCGCACGCCAGTGCCGTCGTACACCGTTCTCCATTCCCTCGAATGGATCAGTCGTCACATCCGGCTGGGATCAGAAATGCCGTTCATGGAGAACAGAATCGATCCTCGAACTGGTCGCCTGATCGTTGACTGCTCGAATGCTGATGAAATCAAGCAACGGGCGCCAGACTGGACCCGTCAGCTTGCATTGGCAGCTTATCTCGCTCAACCGCAACGGAAGTTCGGCCCTATAATGGCAGTAATTAGTCCCTCATGGGTGGAGGAGCCGAGCCACTCCCTCTGGGATCACGACGGCAGGGCCACATGCACCTCCGTTGAGTTCATCCCTATCGAACCTACCGGCACATTCGGGCTGCTGAAGCTCGACGGCATCGGCGTGTACGCTCTCGACGGCCAGCACCGTGTCCTAGGAATGCGAGGTCTTCGCGATATTCGCGACAACGGCTTTCTGCAAATGCGCGCACGCGACGGAACGCCTCATTCGTCAAAGGTAACAAAGGACGACTTTGTTGATCGCTTCGGCCTGTCGATCGAGGACCTCCAAGCGGTGTTCAATGACACAATGCCTGTCGAGTATACACCCGCCGTCGTTAAGGGCGAGACCCACGCCGAAGCGACCCGACGCATCCGCCGCACCTTCATTGCCATCAATTCATATTCAAAGCGCACTGAACGTGGAGAAAACATCTTGCTCGATGAGTCCGACGGGTTCGCAATTGTTGCGCGCAGAGTATCCGTTCATCACCCCCTGTTCGATGGTGGAGGCGCCAACAGGCGAGTCAACTGGAAGACGACCTCAGTTCCGAACGGAAGATCCCCCTACATCACTACGCTCAGTACAATTCAGGAAGTCGCGCGAGCCTATCTACCCCAGGCCTGTCCCGAGACAGTACGCCAATGGCGAATTATCCCTGGAGGCATCGTCCCAGTGCGGCCTCCCGAGCAGATTCTTGACGAGGCGTACGAGTCACTCTCCGAGTTCTTTGATTTCGTCCGTGAACTGCCAGTCTTCACTCGACTTGCTGCTACGCCAGCGGACTCTGCTCTAGCAGCAATTGAGAAATGGCGCGAGTTTCCCAAGTATTCCCGCTCCGGGGCGATTCTGCCCGGAACAGGCGGCTTCCACGGCCATCTATTGTTGCGCCCGCTCGGCCAAGTAGTACTCGCGTGCGCAGTCGCGCGGTTGATCAGCCCCGCGGATGCCGGAGGCTGCGGACTGTCGCTTCGCACTGTCTTCCGCAGGCTGGCACGCGTGGATGACGAAGGCGGATTCGAGGCGCATCGTCCGAGCAGCGTCTGGTACGGCGTCACGTATGCGCCTGACACAAACCGCATGCTGAATCGCCATAAGTCCTGGGCCTATCGCCTGCTTGTGCAACTTGTCGCAGGCCTCAAGTCGCAGGAAGAGCGTCAAGGACTTTGGTGGGACTGGGTCTCTGCGCGTGTTGTGGACAAGAGCACACGCACGTGGAAGAACTTGGATGGCCGGACTGCGCGGTTTGATTGGGAAATCGAGGAGCTTCCACCGCCCTTGGGTCAGCAGTAGGTAACGATGAGCCCATACAACGAGACGGCAACTGCAGGGTGACGAAGTATGCCTCCATCACATGCCAACTATAAGTTCAGCTCCAATGCTCTAAAGAGGCTCGGCAAGCGATTTCGCGATGGAACTTATGATGCCGTAGGTGACGTGCAAATGTTAGAGGACTTTCGCAATAGTCATGATCCACTTCTCGTAGAAATGTCAGCTCATGTAGATGCCCTGCTTGTCGACTGCGGTCTGCGCTTCCTACTTTCGGGACGCTCCAAGCGGACAAAGTCGATAATCCGCAAGCTTCGCCGTCCACAGAACATCGGGATGGATTTGTCTCGCATGGGTGATCTTGTTGGCCTTCGTGCCATACTAGACTCAGTTCCTGATCAGGACCTAGCGCTCGCTCGGCTTGCCACCGAGTTCCCCCATGCTGCGTGCTCCGACCTCCGCGCTTCGCCTGGTCTCTATAGGGCCGTTCACATCATCGTTCAACGTGATGGACATCATTTGGAGATTCAGCTGCGAACAATTCCGCAGCATCTTTGGGCGGTCGAGTCAGAGAGCTTCGGAGAGCGAGCGAAGGAAGGGGATCCGCGCCCCGAAGAGAGGGCATATCTTCAATCACTTTCTGATGGTTGCGCCAAGCTAGACGCCGACACTCTTGTTACGGAGTCCTTGTACTCTGATATCCCGCTATTGGCGGAGCGCATGCCGTACTCAGGGCTTCTCGGTAAGATCAGGAAGAGGTTCTACTCCGCTCTCGAGACGAGCTGCAAGCAAACCTCCGGAACCTACGTTGTCGTCTTCGACAGGGAGCTCGGACAGTTGCTGCACACATTTCCATTTGCCTCAGGCGACCGCCAAGCCGCTATTGCTCGCCATCGCTGGGCGACATCTCATTTGCCCGATACTCGGTATGATGTAATCATTTTCAACTCCTTCTCTCCTGATGTCCTCGCGGCGACTCACCCGAGGTTCTTCCCATAGCGTCACCATCCGACCGCCACTAACTGCCCGTTAGGGCTTGAGTAGTTCGCTATGAATCAATGCTCACCCCTAATTCGACGGAGACGAGTCGCCTCTTCCGACAGGCGCATCGCTGCGAACTCAACGTCATCCTGCGTCGTGTAACGGCCGATGCATAGTCTTATCGACGCGTGCGCAACATCAGGGGTGACACCAAGTGCAATCAGCACATGAGACGGAAGTACCGCCGCAGACGTACAGGCCGAGCCTGTGGATAGTGCAAGATCATTCTTCACCGCTATAAGCAGGGCCTCGCTCTGAATCCCGGGCAAGTAGATATTCAGGTTCCCTGCCAGTCGGTTCTCGATGCATCCGTGTACGCGCATTTCCGGCAGCCTCGACTGCAGCCGCTCAAACAGGTGGTCGCGGAGCGCGCGGATTCGCTGCTGTTCACTACTCATCTCCTTTTTTGAAATGGAAACAGCCGTTGCAAACCCCACGATACTTGGGGTTGCAAGCGTTCCCGAGCGAAGTCCGCGCTCGTGACCTCCTCCGTGCATGATCGGGTGTATGCTCACTCTCGGATTGCTTCGCCTAACGTATAGTAGACCGATGCCTTTCGGGCCGTACAGTTTGTGCCCTGACGCTGCGAGCAGATCGACATGCAGGTCCTGAACATCCAATGGCAACTTGCCAAGTGCCTGCGTAGCATCCGTCATGAAGTAGACGTTCTTCTCACGGCATATGCGACCAATCTCTCGCAGAGGCTGTAGAACTCCAATCTCGTTGTTTGCGGCCATCACACACACCAGCACCGTGTCTGGCCGGATCGCTTGCGCGACGTCGTCCGGTTCAACCAGGCCCATAGAGTCAACGGGGAGAATAGTGATGTCAAATGCGTTATGAGAGAGCCATGTGAAGCAATCGAGAACCGCCTTGTGCTCCGTTGCGACAGTTATGAAATGGCCGCCGCGGTTGCCGCGGGCCAGGGCCGTTCCCTTTATCGCCAAGTTGACCGATTCCGTAGCGCCAGAAGTGAGGACAATCTCCTGGGGCTTCGCACATACGGATCGCGCCAACACCTCCCGGCTACTCTCAACTGCGGCAAAGGCTTCGTTTCCATAGATATGGCTTTTTGAAGCGGCGTTCCCGAACACCTCTGTGAAGTACGGAAGCATGGACTCGAGAACTCGCGCGTCCACAGGAGTCGTCGCATGGTAGTCAAGATAGATCGGTTTGCGACTCGTACCCATTCTATACCTTCGTTGGTAATATGTTCGCCAAGTCGCCGAGTGAACGAATGCGGGAGCTTATAATCTCGAAGCCTCGGTTCATATGAGCGACGAACATCGCGTCGAACTGCTCCTGCTGCAATTCTCTTCCAGTCATGTGTTCGCGGGCCCATACACGCAGGAGGGCCACAAAGATGGCGTCATTCTCGCCGAGAAGTGTGTTCCTGTTGATCTCTCGCCCGATCTCCTCATTGCTGAAGGGGTCTTCAGGCACGCCCGGCTCTTCTAACGAGAGACAGTACCCGAGTCGCGCGAAAATATTCGGCGTGATCCCCGTGCGGGCCTTGAGATGACGCATGCGCTGATCGATGGTCTTCGTGAACGGGATTCGATCAATGCTGAGCTGCAGCACAGCCCGTATGTCACCAAAAGTATCGGTTGCTGGCAGTTGTTCGGTTCTGAGATTCATCATACTCCAGGTGGTAGCAGTGGGAGACTGCTGGGCTGAGTGCCTTGAAGAGCGGCAGGTCGACTTCGGTGTCTGTTGATAGGAGAATGACTTGATGCCCAGCATGCGGGAAGTAGTTCGTCACAAGGTTCCGCCGATGGTCACTATCTAAGCGACCAAGTGGCGTATCAATGACGACGGGGAGAGGTCGGCCTGACGTCCTTGCCAGCCCCCAAAGCACTGCTATTGCGAAGATCTGCTTCTCCCCAGAGGACAGGTCTGCCTTCGGTATGCTTCGCTCATGCTTGTCGATCACAGTCACAGAGAAACTCTCGGGGTGGATCTCAACGCGCCTGACAAAGTCACCCTTCCGTGCCAGCCGGTTGAAGCACTCTGTCACTTCGGATTCAAGCTCGGCAATCTTAGCCGCCGTCAGGCGGCGGGCATATGCTGCAAGCGCAGGTTGAAGGCGATCAATCATTGTCGTCTTCGCCGCGACGTCCTGGGCGCGCTGAAGCCGGCTCTCAACTGTCCGCATCTTCCGCTGCTTGTCCGCAACGCGCAGCTCTGCATCTCGCAGCGCATCCGAGAGCTGAGCTTGCTGCTGTTTGAGCATCCCCACCTCTTGATTCTTCTTCTTGAGGCGGTCGAATGCTTCGGTCAGAACCTCTTGCGCTGGCGTCGCACCCAGATCCTTGCCTACTTGGCGAAGGGAGCGCGTCACGGCGTCCATTTCCTTCAGCAGCTCACGCATATGAGTCACCTGAGCCGGTGCTCGCCGATCAAGCACTTCGATTACGTGTGCGCCCTCTCTGTCTGACATACCGTGGCGCTCGGCGTCGCCCGCAATACGCAGGTGGGTCTCCCGGTACTGCTGCAACTCGCTTTCAACCACAGCGCACACTCGTTTGCGACTCGTCGGCGGGATCTTCCTTGCGATCGCTCTTAGAACCATGCCTTCAAGCGCCGAAAGCTCAGTCCCGAGGGCGCGGGCACGCCGAACGTCCTGATCTCTCTCAATGTCCCGCCGCAACTCTGGAGTGGCGACCTGGCAGAGCGCGAGCGGAAGTTCTCCTCCGCACTCTTTTCGGACGGCCTCCTCGATCTCGCCAAGTCGCCGCTGCAGCTCACCTTCGCGCGATCGATTGTCTCCCCGGGTGCGCGCGAACCCCCCACCGGTTTTTTCGAACAGCTGCTCCAACTCGCTCAGCTCCTCTTCCGCCTTTGTGATCACTTTTGCCAGTTGTTCGCTCTCCTGGCGACATTCGCATTCACGCGCCTTCTGCTCCTTTAGGTCGCGATCTGTCGTTGCCATCTCCTCCTGGCATCCCGCCGACGCGCCTTCCTTGAGTATTCTTGAGCGAAGAGTCATCAGGTCGGCGCTCAGTGCTTTGACGGTGTCAAGACCAAGTAGTGTTTGTATTGCATCCGATATCGCGACATTTCCCGTCAGATCTTCGGCAATAGTCTTAATCTTCTCCCCATCGAAGAAGAAGAGCTGTGAGAGTCGTTCAGGCACAATGTCCGCGATGAATGATTGCCAGTGATCGGGACCAACATCATCCAGGGGATCCCCATCCTTCTGAGCACAGAAGTACTCGCGTGACTCGCCGGCAGCTGGCGACGCCCAGGATCGCTTTATCTTGTAGCTATGCCGCTCACCCTGCGTGACGAGGTCGAACTCGAGCTCGACTGAGGCGTGTGCCGGGGCGGGCGCGGCCCCGGAGCCTCTATGAATCATGCTCAGCAGCGCGGCCAAGTACTCCTTCTCCGAGACTCTCCCGTTGATCGCCTGCCGGCCGTAAAGGGCGAGCTCAATCGCTCTTAGAATCGTGGTCTTGCCGGCGCCATTCTTTCCGCCGAAGAGTACAATTGGCCGATCAACGCCACGCACCTGTCGGGGGGTCAGGTCGAACTCGTGTCTCCCCGCAAAGAGGCAAAAGTTCTCGAGTATCATCCGCCTTATAATCATAGATCGAGACCAGGCTGGTTATTGGTCTGTGCGAGAGCTTCTTCTGCGGTCATCCACTCCTTGCCCAAAACATCTCCAAGCTCTTCGTAGATCCCAGTGCGCCGACTCATGCCTGCGTGGCGGCGCTCGACATCGACGAGTTGCTGCATTAGCCCTTGTGGAATGCTGGCCGCCGCGGATATCTCCTTTAGAAGTTGCTGCTCAAGGCCGCCGACGCTTGCATGATCATCGGCAACCCATTTCAAGTCCTCCCCGGTTTCCTCGCGGTAAATGCGTGGCAGCGAGTCCTGCCAGTCCCCCTCATCGTGAAGCCAGAGCTGTCGAATCTTATGGAGCTCCTCAGCCTGAATGAGGCAGATATGTCGGTCGGGGCCTTTCGCTCTTACGAGTTGCTGAGCCCGGAGTACGCGCCTCAGTATTTCATGGCGGAACTCGAGAAGATAGGGTCCCCAGATAATTCGCTTCTCTCCATTTGAGTCAAAGTACTCCACCCGACCGTTGCGCCGGCGGTGATCGCGGATCTTCGGTTTGTTTTCGGGAATCTGTGTTTCTGTCAACCAGTCGCGCAGATCTAGCATCGGTTGCAGCCAGTCCTCGCCGTTCTCGATCATAGCTTCCATCGCCCGATCTCTGGTGACGACCGTACACGTCCAGCACCCAAAGCGCCCCCCCCCACAGGTGGGCGTCGACTTGTCTATCACTGTCGGGCATTCTCCCGCCTGAGCGTTCCGGTACATCGTTATGAGGTCGTGATTGTCTCCTCCCCATGGGTTTGGAATATTGATAATATATTCCCATACATCATCCGTTGACCAGTCCTCGATGGGCGTAAAGACGAGGGCGCCTTTAATATCGTTGTGCCAAGAGATGTAGCGCGCCTTGTCGCGCCGGTTAGTCATCACTTGTCCGCGGGAATAGCTTTCGCTTCGCCGTGAACCCAGAACAATCATCACCTCGCCGGATTCGGCGATCTTTCGCTTGATGAATCCGGCGGTCGGCGCAATCTTCATCCGGTCCGTGCACCAACGGAAGTTCGTGTATGGTGCAGGAAGTCCTCGCCCGATCATATTCACCCAGAACGTATCCTTGATGGCAGGGACGACCTTATGGACGTAGATCGGTAGCCCCTGCTTCTCTGCTGCTTCTTGGATGCGGCGCAGTGATGTTTCGATCTGATTCACTACCGCCGGGGTCTCGACCAAGGTGTCTGATGATATTACGAAAATCGGCTTCTGTTGCACTTCCTTTGAGAGACGCCTGAGGCTGTACCATATCAACTGCAGGACGCAGGACGAGTCCTTTCCGCCGCTATATCCTATAACCCACGGGCGACTGTCGTTCAGGTATATGCGGCAGATCTCCGCCTGAAGGTCGTCGATCTGCTTTGCGGTAACTTTGTGCGACGTGCACACTGTATTCTTTGGCTGGCAGGAGGCTCCCATAATCGCAAGTCCCTTCGTTCTATGCTGGTGACCGCGTGCGTCCAAGGCCGATGCCCACTCGCCGCTTGGCCTGAATGACTTTGCGTTGCTGTATTCCGCTTGCGCTGGCCCCAAACGGTCCATGTTCGAAAGCGATCTTGTAGACAATCTCTATAGCCGCCTCGGATCGCTCAAGCAGCTTGCTGAGCCAGTAGATGTTTGATTTCGTTGGAGCAAGACTCAAGACGACCTCCAGTTCCCCGTCACGATATGGGACGTTCTTGCGATTCGTCATTAGTCTGTCCTCTCGTTATTCTCGTGGAGTCATCCGGCCGAGGCTGATCCCGAGGTGCCGCTTTGCGGCTACCACCTTCCTTCCGAGCGCTGCCCCTTCTGGAAAGTCGGTGTGGCTGAATGCTCGTCGGTAGACAAGCCTTAGCGCCTCTTCGCTGCGGCCTAGGACAAGGCCGAGCCTCTTGATGTTCTCGGAGGTGGGCGCAAGGCTGAGGATCAACTCCAATTCCCCCGCGCGATACTCCGGGCTCTTCCCCTTCGGCATTCTTCTGCCCTCCATCATAGCTTGTCGGCCATCGACGAATTTCCAGAGATCAGATCGGGGCGGGGAGTTCCTGCTTTCCAAGATCAAACTTGGCGACCTTGCCCTTGAGATTTGTCCATGTCATTGCAGCCTTCTCAACAGTTCGGGCATCAAGCAGTCGCAGCCAGAGATCCTGCCGTTCCGGCTCTTCCATCCCACTAACAAGATAGACCAGCAGGTCGTGCGCGAGGTTCTGATTCCCCATGATCATCTTGGCCTTGTTCGGCTCATAGGTAACCCCGTACCAGACGTTCGTTGGGCGATGGGCCTCGAAGCCTCCGTCTTGATCGAAGCGGCTGAGCTTCTTGAATACAGAGCTTAGGGACATGCCCTTTCCGCCTTGCTCTCGGGCCTTGACAAGGGTTCCAACCGCTTTTGCGAGGGTTATCTGGCCGATTGGACGAAGAAGAAGATGGCCTCGGTTGTCGGGGGAGGCATCGCTTGGAAACTCGCGCCATCGTTCGACGTCTTCAGCTCTCTTGGTTATGTCGCCACGTTCAAGAGCCTGAAACACCGGTAGGTCGAATACATGATCAAGCATCTCGGCGAGCTCGGCTCTCGCAGCGTCTAGTTCTTGCTCTGTTGGCCTGATTGGCATCTGGCCCTTGAACTCTGAATCCCAGCGGGCGGCACGGGCGCTGTCAATGGATGAGAGATAGCCTTCAGCCATCTCGCGAATCGTTTGCAGGGTTGTGTACCATTCGGTTCGCTTATTGGGGATGGAGGTATTCTTCCAATTGACCCTGTTGTTCTTCCCCCGAGCATTGAATAGAGGGTGGAATATCCCCACCTTGCGGGCTACGATTGCATAGCCGTCTGACTCGTCAAGTAGGATGTTCTCGCCTTTGTCGGTTCGCTTGGCATAGGAGTTGATAGAGATGAACGTGTTCCGAATTCGTCGAGATGCCTCGGCTCTCGTCTCGCCAGCGATGACGGCTGGAATGTACTCAACGATCATAGTCTCACCGAGCAGGGCCTGAAGTTCTTCGAGGGTAAGATTGAACTTCTTGAGGAAGTCGTCGCGGGAGTAGTTGGTCTTGCGCTCGGCTCCATACTTGTCCTTTAGTACGAGCCCGCGAGGGTTGTCGCGGACATCGCGAATACCCTGGATCCCGATGACGCGATGCTGGCCGTCGAGGGCATAGATGAGCGAGCCGTCGTGCCTGAGGAGTCCCAGTCTACCCTCTAGGTCAAGTGGGGTGAATTCGACGGCGTTCTTGAGCGCCCGACCAGTGCTATCCCAGTTCTCGTGCTTTGGATCGTCAACCCAAGGCGGGCTGATGACGGCGATGATCGGACCGAACTTGCGACTGCTCTGCGCTAGATAGGCGGCCAGGGCCGGCTGCCGAGTCCAATCGGGCGCGCGCTGCTTAACCTCTTCAGCATTCTCTTCGTCGATTTCGAGTCGCCCCGTCTGGGGATTGATCTTGCGATCCATGAAGGGCATCTGTGACCCAAGCTTGATGTTGTCGGCGATCCAAGCCAAGGTATGGGTGGCGGCATAAGACGGAACCAACTTCGGGTTGCCGGTTTCACCCAGGACCTTTCCCATGGCACTGGAGTGCACTAGCACATAG